>SYBY01000188.1 GCA_005788585.1 Actinomycetota bacterium
CATCCTGAAGGAAGAGGGCTACATCAAGGCCTACGAGGTCGAGGCGGCCAACGCCGACCACCCCGGCGAGGTCCTCCGTGTCTCGCTGAAGTACACGTCGGATCGCCGCTCGGCGATCAACGGCCTGCGTCGCGTCTCGCGGCCCGGCAAGCGCCATTACGCCGGCGCGAAGGAGCTGCCGAAGGTCCAGGGCGGCATGGGCACCGTCATCGTGTCGACGTCGAAGGGCGTCCTGACCGGCCACGCCGCGCGCCAGCAGGGCGTCGGCGGCGAAGTCGTGGCGGAGGTCTGGTAGCCCATGTCCCGCATCGGCCGCAAGCCCATCCCCGTGCCCGACGGCGTCACCATCACGATCGAGCCTGAGCTCGTCACCGTGAAGGGGCCGAAGGGCGAGCTGTCCGAGCGCATCAACCGTGACATCACGGTCGCGCAGGACGACGGCGTCCTGACCGTCTCGCGCCCGACCGACCGCGGCGAGCACCGTGCCCTGCACGGCCTCACGCGTTCGCTCGTCGCCAACATGGTCGAGGGTGTCACCACCGGCTACGTCAAGCAGCTCGACATCCAGGGCGTCGGCTACCGCGCCGCGCTCAAGGGCAAGAACCTCGAGCTCGCCCTCGGCTACAGCCACCCGGTGCCGATCGAGGCGCCGGACGGCATCGAGTTTGAAGTGCCCCAGCCGACGAAGGTCATCGTCAAGGGCATCTCCAAGCAGCAGGTCGGCGAGATCGCCGCCATCATCCGCAAGCAGCGTCCGCCGGAGCCCTACCAGGGCAAGGGCATTCGCTACGAGGGCGAGTACGTCGCCAGGAAGGTGGGCAAGCGCGCATGAGCGTCAAGACCCCCCAGGCGCGTCGCCTCAAGCGCCGCCGCCGCGTGCGCGCGAAGGTCATCGGGACCGCCGCGCGCCCCCGCATCTCAGTGTTCAAGTCGAACCGGGGCATCTCCGCCCAGCTCATCGACGACGAGGCCGGCCGCACGCTGGCGTCGGTCCAGTGGACCGAGGCCGACCTGCGCGACCTCAAGCCCGCGGAGGCCGCCGGGAAGGCCGGCGGGATCCTCGCCGAGCGCGCGAAGGCCGCCGGCATCGAGCGCGCGGTCTTCGACCGTGGCGGCTACCAGTACCACGGGCGCGTGAAGGCCTTCGCCGAAGGCGTCCGCGAGGGAGGGCTCGCCGTATGAGCATCGAGGAACACGTCGACCGCGCGGTCAGCCCCGCGGGCTTCGACCTGCAGGAGCGGGTCGTGGAGATCAACCGCGTCGCGAAGGTCGTCAAGGGCGGCCGTCGCTTCTCGTTCACCGCGCTGGTCGTGGTGGGCGATGAGGAGAGCGTCGTGGGCGTCGGCTACGGCAAGGCCAACGAGGTCCCGCTCGCCATCCAGAAGGGTGTCGACCAGGCCAAGAAGAACCTCTTCCGCGTGCCGAAGCACGGGTCGACGATCACGCACCAGACGCTCGGCGTCTACGGGGCCGGTCGCGTCCTGCTGAAGCCCGCCTCGCCCGGTACCGGCGTCATCGCCGGTGGCGGTGTGCGCGCGGTGCTCGAGCTCGCCGGCATTCACGACATCCTCAGCAAGTCGCTCGGTTCGCAGAACCCGATCAACCTCGTCAAGGCGACGGTTGCCGGCCTGCAGAGCCTGCGCAAGCCCGAAGAGGTCGCGGAGCTGCGTGGCCTGTCGGTCAACCGCGTGCTGGGTCTCGCGGCGACCGAGGAGACCGCGAACGGCACCATCTCCGCCGAGGGCGACGCCCCGGCTGAGACGGAGGCTGCCGCCGAGCCGGTCGAGGAGGCCACGGCGTGAGCGCGCTGAAGGTCACCCAGGTCAAGTCCAAGAATGGCGCGAACCACGCGCAGCGCGAGTCGCTGCGCACGCTGGGGCTGCGCAAGATCGGCCAGACGGTCGAGGTCAACGACACGCCTGCGGCGCGGGGCATCCTGCACCGCGTGCGCCATCTCGTGAAGGTCGACGATGAGTCCTGAGCAGAAGACTGACGAAGAGCCCCGCATCGGGCTGAACACGCTCGCGCCCGCCCCGGGCAGCCGCAAGCCGCGCAAGCGCGTCGGCCGCGGTGAGGGCTCGGGCCTGGGCAAGACGTCCGGCCGCGGCCAGAAGGGCTACGGCTCGCGCTCCGGCGCGAAGGATCGCGCCCGCTTCGAGGGTGGCCAGATGCCCATCCACATGCGGATGCGCAAGCTGCGCGGCCCGACGAAGAAGATGTCGATGCCGTTCGAGCCGTTCCGCACGCACACCCAGCCGGTGAACGTGCAGGACCTCGAAGCGCGCTTCGAGTCCGGCGCCGAGGTCACGGTCGAGGCGCTCGTCGCCGCCGGCCTGGGGACCCGCAAGGGCATCCCGATCAAGATCCTCGCCAAGGGCGAGATCACGAAGCCGCTCACCGTGCATGCGCATAAGTTCAGCGCCGGCGCGCGTGCGGCGATCGAGGGTGCCGGCGGCACCGTCGTCGTCGTCGAGTAGGAGCGGCTGCACGCACGATCTGCGTAGGTCCGGGGACCCCGTCGATGGACGGGGTCCTCGTGTTTGTCTCACCTGTCCCTGTCCCACGGCGCCCCGCGGCGCCACTCGGTTACCCTTCGAACCTCCCCATGATCGCAACGATCCTCAGCGCCTTCACCGTGAAGGACATCCGCAAGAAGCTGCTCTTCACGGCGGCCATGCTTGCGCTCTACCGCCTCGGCGCCCACATCCCGGTCCCGGGTGTGAACACGGAGGCCGTGGAGTCGGTCCAGGAGCAGTTCGGCGGGGGCGGGGTCCTGAACTTCCTCAACACGTTCAGCGGCGGCGGCCTGAGCCGAATCGCCCTGTTCGCGCTGGGCATCATGCCCTACATCACCGCCTCGATCATCCTGCAGCTGCTGACCGTGGTGGTGCCCTCGCTGGAGAAGCTCCAGAAGGAGGGCGAGGTCGGCCAGCAGAAGATCACGCAGTACACGCGCTACCTCACCGTGGGCCTCGCCTTCGGTCAGGCGATCGGCTACGTGTTCCTGTTCCGGTCCTTCACCGCGTCGGCCGGGCAGCCGCTGATCGAGAACTTCAACGCCTTCACGGTCTTCGTGATCGTGACCTGTCTGACCGCGGGCTGTGTGCTGGTGATGTGGCTGGGTGAGCTGATCACCCAGCGCGGCATCGGCACCGGCATCTCGCTGATGATCTTCGCGTCGATCGTGTCCGGGCTGCCCCAGGGCATCCAGGCGTGGTGGACGAGCCCGGACCCGGTGTTCAAGGTGATGATGCCGTTCCTCGCGCTCGGCGTCATCGCGGCCATCGTGTTCGTGCAGGAGGGCCAGCGCCGGATCCCGATCCAGTACGCCAAGCGCGTCATCGGCAAGCGCATGACGGGCGGCGGTCAGACCTACCTGCCGCTGCGCGTGAACATGGCCGGCGTCATCCCGGTCATCTTTGCCGCGTCGATCATGGCGTTCCCGCCCACGATCGGGCAGCTCACGCAGGCTCAGTGGGGGCAGGACCTCGCGGCGTTCTTCTCGCCGAGCGGCGCTGCCTACCTCATCGGCGAAACCGTGTTCATCATCATGTTCACGTACTTCTACACCGCGGTCACGTTCAATCCCGTGGACCAAGCGGACAACCTGAAGAAGTACGGCGGCTTCATCCCGGGCGTCCGACCCGGACGGCCGACGGCCGAGTTCCTCGACCGCATCCTGGCGCGACTCACGTTCCCTGGCGCGCTGTACCTCGCCGCGGTCGCGGCGATGCCGACGCTGCTCATCAACCAGACGGCGGCCAACTTCTACTTCGGTGGTACCTCGCTGCTGATCGTCATCGGCGTGGCACTCGACACCATGAAGCAGCTCGAGGCCCAGCTGATGATGCGCAACTACGAGGGCTTCCTGAAGTAGCCCGGGTGGCGCGCGCGCCACGCACCTGCAACGCTTGGTCGTCTAATGTCCGGCCGATTCCACCGCCAAGAGGCCGCGACCCCCGGTCGCACCCTCACCACCGTGTCTGAACTCAACCTCATCCTCCTCGGCCCGCCGGGTGCCGGCACGGGCACCCAGGCAGAGCGCCTGACCGAAGACTTCAACCTGCCCTACTTCGCGACGGGGAACATCCTCCGTGCCGCGGTGGAGGAGGGGACCGAGCTCGGGCGCAAGGCCAAGGAGTTCATGGACGCGGGCGAGCTCGTTCCGGACGACGTGATCATCGGCGTGATCCTCGAGCGCGTGCAGGGCGATGACGCGCGCGATGGTTTCCTGCTCGACGGCTTTCCGCGCACGATCCCGCAGGCCGAGGCGCTGGACCGGGCGCTCTCCGAGCTCGATCGCTCACTGACGGCGGTGCTGCTCGTCGACGTGCCGGACGAAGAGGTCATCCGCCGTCTCTCCGGCCGTCGCGTGAGCGTGAAGACCGGCCGCGTCTATCACGTCGAGTTCGATCCGCCCAAGCACGAGGACCGCTGCGACGTCGACGGCTCGCGGCTCATCCAGCGCGACGACGACAAGCCCGAGACGATCAAGAACCGTCTCGAGGTCTACCACACGACGACGGAGCCGCTCGTCGGCTACTACGACGAGCGCGATCTGCTGCGCCGCTTCGACGGCACGCGCAACCCGACTGAGGTCCACGACCACATCCGCGCGACGGTTGCCACGCTGCGCCTCGAAGACGAGCTGTGATCGTCAAGAAGTCCCCCGAAGAGATCGACCAGATGGCTGCGGCGGGGGACATCCTCATCCGCTGCCTGAAGCTCATCGAGTCGAAGATCCGGCCGGGTGTCACCACCGAGCAGCTCGACGAGGCGGCGGAGAAGTTCATCCGCTCGCAGGGTGCGACGCCCGCCTTCAAGGGCTACCGGGGCTTCCCGGGTTCGCTGTGCACGTCGCCGAACTCCATGGTGGTCCACGGGATCCCGGGGCCGTACGAGCTCGAGCGCGGCGACGTGATCTCGGTGGACTGCGGGGTGGTGCTCGACGGCTGGGTCGCCGACGCCGCACGGACGTTCCCGGTGGGTCCGATCACACCGTTGGCGCAGAAGCTCCTCGATGTCACGAAGGACTCACTCTTCTGCGCCGTCGAACAGTGCCGTCCCGGCAACCGTCTTGGTGACGTGTCGAACGCGGTGCAGACGCGTGTCGAGGCCGATGGGCTGTCGATCGTGCGGTCGCTCGTGGGCCACGGCATCGGGCGGGAGATGCACGAGGACCCGCAGATCCCGAACTACGGCGACCCCGGCAAGGGGCCGGTCCTCGAAGCGGGGATGGTCTTCGCGATCGAGCCGATGGTGACCGCGGGCCGCCACCAGGTGCGCATGGGCGACGACCACTGGGCCATCTACTCCCAGGACGGCTCGCTGGCCGCGCACTTCGAGTTCACCGTCGCCGTCACGGCCGATGGTCCCAGGGTGCTCACGCCCTGGCACACCCTCGAGGACTGACGCCTCGGGCTACGGCGCGGGTGGGGCGGCGACGCCTGCCGGCGCGGCCGGAGGAGCAGCCGTCGGCTCGGTCACCGGGGTCGTGGCGACGGGTTCCGGCGCCGGGACCGGCTCAGGAGCGGGTGCCGGCGCCGGGACGGGCTCCGGGGCAGGCGTAGGCGCAGGTGCGGGCTCCGGTGCCGGTGCGGGCTCCGGCTCCGGCGCGGGCGCGGGCGCGGGCTCCGGCGCAGGCGCGGGCTCCGGCGCGGGCGCCGGCTCAGGTGCGGGCGCGGCGTCGACCTGTGCCGGAGCGCTCGACACGGTGGACTCGGGGCTGGTCTCGGCCGTGGCCGGGGCATCGGTGGTGGCCGGTGCCTCATCGGCGGGTGGCGTCGCAGGGACCTCGGTCGTCGTCTCTGGTGGGGCGACGGGCTCAGGCGCGGGCTCGGGGACCGGCGCCGGGTCGGGCGTCACGCTGACCTCGACGGTGACGCTCGGAGAGGTCGTTCCATCCTCCGTTGGCGTGTCCGGCGTCGTGGCGCTGCCGGCCGACGAGGTCTCGGTTCCCAGGTCGAGCAGCAGCTCGCCGGAGGCCAGGCCGGGGTCGGTCGGCTCCTCGTCAGGCTCTTCGCCCGGCTTCGGTTCGCCTTCGTCCTCGGGGGTGACGGGGACGGCGATGTCAACGACGTTGCTCGTCTCCGTGCCGTCGCCCTCCGTCGCAGTGGCCTCTCCGCCGGTGGTGTCCTCGACGACCGCGACACGGACGCGCAGCTTGGGGTCCTCGCCCTCTGCGGCGACGACGTCGACCGAGACCTTCACGGCCTGGCCGTCCTTCGTGCCGACGGCGGAGGGCTTGAGCGCGATCGTGACCGTCGACGCGGGCTGGTCGGGTCCGGGGGCGATCGAGACCCGCACCTTGACCTGATCGTCGGCACGCTCGACTCCGACCACCCGCAGGGTGAAACGCCGGGGGCCGTTCTCGGGCGCGGCGGGGACGCCGGGCAGATCCACGACCGTGGTCGTGGGCGCGCTCAGCGCCGGCCCGACCGGAGCCTTGCCCGGGCGGGTGGCGACGAGCTCGTCCCCGCCCGCCAGGCCGCCGTCGTCGTCACGCGCAAGGCCGTCGCCGGGCCCGGACTGGCGGCCGGACTCCGTGGTCTCACGGCTCCCGTCGCCGCCATCCGCCGGCGCCCCGGTGGTGGGGCGCGGCGGCGCGGGCAGCCCGATCGTGCCGGTGGAGGCCGGCGCGTCAGCGGACACGGTGGGAAGGATCGCGGCGGTCAGTCCACCGGCCTCGGCGCCCTCGTCACCCGCGCGCGTCATGCGCAGGGGAGCGGGCTCGCGCCATGCGGGCGAGAGGGTCACGGTTTCGGACCCGGCGGAGAGACTCCGACCCGTCGACTGCGGACCCTGCAGCAGCGGTCCCACGAGCGAACCCATGGCGATCACTGCGGCGCAGGTCGTCGCACAGCCGATGAGGGGAGCCACGATGTGGCTCGGCAGCGACATACTTGCCTCATACATATCGGCTTTTCGCGTCGAATACTTGATTCTTCAGCGAATGTCCGGGTCGCGCGGGGGCGGGTAAGGTCCCCGTTCGAACCGTGCTAAGCTCCTTCGTCGCGCTTGTCGCGGACCCTGCGGTCCTGCGCGCGCTGCCTCCCCTCCTCTCCGAAAGGCCCCAGTGAAGGTACGACCGTCGGTCAAGCCGATGTGCGAAAAGTGCAAGATCATCCGCCG
>SYBY01000189.1 GCA_005788585.1 Actinomycetota bacterium
CGTCAAGGCGATCGAACTGAAGGATCTCTGGCGGCGGTATAAGGCCACCGGAGATGAGAAAGCCCGCGAACGGCTTGTCGTCGCCTATTCACCCCTGGTCAAGTACGTCTCCGGACGTATGGCGTCAGGCCTGCCCGCACATGTGGAGGAGGCCGACCTCATCTCGTACGGGCTCGTCGGCCTGATCAGCGCGATCGAGCGGTTCGATCTCGAGCGCGAAATCAAGTTTGAGACGTACGCCATCACGCGCATCAAGGGCGCGATCATCGACGAGCTCCGGTCCCTGGACTGGGTGCCGCGGTCGGTGCGCGCCCGGGCCCGTGAGATCGAGCGCGCGAACTCCAAGCTCGAGCACTCGCTGCAGCGGGCGCCGACCGATGAGGAGATGGCCGCCGAGCTCGACTGCACGGTCGAGGAGTTCCAGGAGTCGCTGCTGCAGATCTCCAACTCGTCGGTCGCCGCGCTGGATGAGCTGTGGACCGTGAGCGACTCGTCCGGTGACCAGGTGTCGCTGCTCGACACGCTGCAGGATCCCGGCGCGCCCGATCCCGCGCACGTCATGGACATCACCGACCTGAAGGACCGGGTCGCGGACGCCATCGCCCGGCTGCCCGAGCGCGAGAAGCTCGTGGTCGCCCTCTACTACTACGAGAACCTCACGCTCCGGGAGATCGGCGAGGTCCTCGGCGTGACCGAGTCGCGGATCAGTCAGCTGCACACGAAGGCCGTGCTGCGCCTGCGTTCGCGCCTGCAGGGCGAGGACTGAGCGTCGCACCACCCGGTCTTGGGTGGACGTCCAAGTTACCGACGAGTAGCATCGCCCCGTCCACTGAGGAGATGGTGCGTGATGAGGGTCTGCATGCGGGGAGTGGCGACGGTGGCCGCGCTGGCGGCGACGTGCGCGATGACGACGGTTCCGGCCACAGCCGCGACGCCGCCGGACCGCGCGACGACGGCGTATACCGTCCTGCCTCCGGGCAACGGTGACGTCTGGGGTCCGACCGCCCGGCATCGCGCCGATCAGATCCGCCTGTACGACGGCTTGGAGAGCGTGGCTGCCAACGGCACGCTCGGCCTGCCGGGCAGCGCGGCGCCCTACTACAAGCAGGCGGGCTTCTCCCCGCAGCGCGTGCTGCGCGAGGAGCGTCCGAAGCCGGGCGTCCTCATCCAGTGGGACGAGTTCGGCGTCCCGTACATCCAGGCGCAGACCATCGGCGAGGCGTCGTTTGGCGCGGGCTGGGTGGCCGCCGAGGCGCGGCTCGTGTTCCTCGAGGCGCTGCGCACCCTGGGTCGTGGCGGCGTCATCGAGTCGCTGACGAGCACGAAGAGCCCCGGCGGCGGCGCCAAGCCGCAGATCAACTACAGCGACGCCGAACTGCAGGCCGGCATCGACGAGCTCTACGCCACCGCGGGTGCGGACGAGGCGGACCTGCGGGCCGGCCTGGAGGGCTACGTCGACGGCATCAACGCGTGGCTCGCCGCGAACCGCAACCGCATCCCCTGGAACGTCCAGCTGCCGTTCGGCCTCGGGCGGCTGGCCGACCCCAAGCCGTGGCGCGCGGTCGACGTCGCCGCGGCGGCGGTCGTCATCAACGACGTCTTCGGCGTGGGTGGCGGCGGCGAGCTCGGGGCGGCGCGGACGCTGCGCACCCTGCGCGAGCAGCTCGGCGAGGAGATGGGCATGGCGCTCTACGAGGACCTGCGCACGCCCGACCCCGGCGCGACGACCCACACCGACACCGTCAACGGGTATCCGAAGTACGCAGCCCAGGCCGGCGACGAGCCGACCGGCGAGCGCGGACCGCTCGACGCCGCGTCGATCGCGATGCCTGACGCGAGCACGCCGGTCGCGGCGTCGGACATGCCGCGCCGGCCGAGCATGAGCAACTACATCGTCCTCGGGGGCGAGAAGACGGCGTCGGGCAAGCCGATCCTCATCGGTGGCCCGCAGATGGGCTACTGGTCGCCGGAGATCGTCATGGAGGCGGTCGTCCGCACGCCGGACTTCGAGGCCCGCGGCATCGCGGTCCCGGGTCTCGGCCCGATCCTCATCGCCGGCCGCACGGCGGAGTACGCGTGGACGCCCACCTCGGGCGGCACCGACGCGACCGACGTGCGCGCGGAGGAGCTGTGCGAGCCCGACGGCAGCACGCCGACCCGCGAGAGCCGTCACTACCGCTTCGACGGCGAGTGCCGCGCCATGGAGCGCCCCGAGGGCTCGCCGGCGAGCACCGCCTGGCGCACGGTCCACGGGCCGGTGCTGAGCTGGGGCACCGTGGAGGGCAAGCCCGTCGGGTTCGCCCACCAGCGGGTGGACCGCATGTCGACGCCGGTCTCGGCGCTCGGCTTCTACCGGATGCAGACCGGTCAGACCAAGACGGCCGAGGCGTTCGTCGAGGCCGCACGGGACATCACGCTGTCGCTGAACCTCGGCTACGCCAACGCGAGCGAGGTCGCGTACGCCCACACCGGGCGCTACCCCGTCCGCGCACCGGGCACCCGCAACGACCTGCCCGTCTGGGGCACCGGCGAATGGGAGTGGCGCGGGCGGCTCGACCCGAAGCTCCACCCGTTCGAGATCCGCCCGGCGAAGGGCTACACCCTGAGCTGGAACAACATCCCGGCGCCCGGCTGGACCGGCGAGGGCTGGTGGGGCGGCAACGTCCGGCATCGCGCCGACGCGCTGGAGGACCGTTACGCCGGCGCGCAGGGGCTGACCGTCGACCAGGCGATCAAGCACCATCAGGACGCCGCGACCGAGGACGTCGAGGCCGTCGCGCTCGTCCGGGCGGTCGAGCGCCTGCTCGGGACGAATCCCGCCCCGACGCCCGGGGCCGACCGCGCGCGGGCCATGCTCCGTGACTGGGTCGCCACCGGCGCGCATCAGCGTGACGCCAACCGCGACTACCAGGTCGACGCGGCGGCGGCCACGCTCGTCGCGCCGTTCACCGACGCGCTGCTGGCGCGGACCTACGAGGGCCGGCTCGGCAGCGAGGCCGTCCGCCTCATCCCGGTGTCCGAGAACCGGCCCGGGGTCACCGGCAGCGCGTACCAGTCCGGCTGGTTTTCGCCGCTGGCCCGGGAACTGGACCGCGCGGGCGGGACGGAGGCCACGCCGGAGGGCGTCCCCGCCATGTGCGGCGGCGGCGCCCCTGACGCGTGCCGGGCGCTGGTGTGGGAGTCCCTCGACGCCGCGTACGAGCGGGCACGGCGGTCCCAGCTGCCGTGGCTGAGGAACTCGCCGAGCCGCTGGCGCATGTCGTCGGCGTCGATCCTGTTCATCCCGGTCGTGACGCTGCCCACGGCGATGCGCTGGCAGAACCGGCCGACGTTCGAGCAGGTCTCGGCCTTCGAGTAGGACCAGCGCGGGTTCGTGCTGGACCGCACGAACCCGCGTCCGTAGGCTCGGCGGGCACCCGAGGAGAGGAGCCCGCCATGCCCACGCCGGCGGATCGCATTCGGAACGTCGCAGTCGTCGGCCACCGCGGGGCCGGCAAGACGTCGCTGCATGAAGCCCTGCTCTTTCAAGCCGGCGCGGTGTCCCGGCTCGGCAGCGTCGTCGAGGGCACCACCGTCTCGGACAGCGAGGACGACGAAAAGGCGCGGAAGATGTCGATCTCCGCGCACCTGTCGTCGTTTCAGTGGCAGGACCGCAAGATCAACCTCATCGACACACCCGGCGAGCCGAGCTTCGTCGCCGACGCCCTGGGCGCGATGCAGGTCTGCGAGTCCGCGGTCTTCGTCGTCAACGCCGTGATGGGCGTGGAGGTCAGCACCCAGCGGCTGTTCAAGCAGGCTGCGGAGCTCGACCTCGCCCGCCTGATCTTCGTGAACATGCTCGATCGCGAGCGGGCCGACTTCTTCCGCACGCTCGACGGCCTGAAGGCGGCGTTCGGCCCCCACGTCGTCGCCACGGAGATCCCGATCGGCGCCGAGCACGAGGTCCGCGGCGTGATCGACCTCGTTGACATGCAGGCCTACGAGTACCCCGACAGCAGCCGCGATGCGTGCCGCGAGATCCCGATCCCCGAGGAGCTCCAGGCGCTTGCCGAGGAGTACCGCGACCGCATGATGGACGAGGTCTGCGAGGTCTCCGACACGCTGACCGAGCGCTACCTCGAGGGCGCCGAGATCTCCCACGAGGAGATCGTCGCCGCGCTGAAGGAGGGGACGAACCACGGCGGGCTGTTCCCCGTCACCTGCGGCGTCGCGACGCGCAACCTCGGCTCCGACAGGCTGCTCGACGCGATCGTCGAGGACCTGCCGTCCCCGGTCAAGCACGGCGCGCTGGAGCTGCCCGAGGTGTCGCTGGAGGCGGACCCCGACCGCGAGCTGTTCGCCTACGTCTTCAAGACCCGCGCCGACCCGTATGCGGGGCGCATCAACCTCTTCCGCGTCTACCAGGGCGTCATGGACCACGACACGACGGTCATGAACACCCGGACGCACCACAAGGAACGCATCGGGCAGCTCATCGTGTTCGCCGGCCGGGAGAACGAGCA
>SYBY01000190.1 GCA_005788585.1 Actinomycetota bacterium
CCAACCGCCGACTGGTGTCACCAGTTACCGCTGTGTCACGAAGACGACACAGCGGCCTGTGCGGCCGCCACGCGCGCCACCGGGACGCGATACGGCGAGCACGACACGTAGTCGAAGCCGCTGGTGTGGAAGAACGCGATGGAATCCGGGTCGCCGCCGTGCGCGCCGCAGACGCCGATCTTCAGGTCGCCTCGGGTCTTGCGCCCCAGCCACGCGCCCATGCGAACGAGCTGGCCCACGCCCGGGACGTCGAGCGTCTCGAACGGCGACCGGTCGAGCACCTTGCGGTCGATGTACTTCGCGAGGATCTTGCCCTCGATGTCGTCGCGGGAGAACCCGATCGCGGTCTGCGTCAGGTCGCTGGTGCCGCAGGAGAAGAAGTCGGCGTGCATCGCGATGCGGTCGGCCTGCAGGCAGGCGCGCGGCAGCTCGATCATCGTGCCCACAGTGAAGTCGCGGCCGCGAGCCAGGCCCTCCTCCTCGCCGACGTGCTCGACGAGCTGCTCCATGACCTCGAGCTCGCCCTCGTAGGCGACGAGCGGGATCATGATCTCCAGGTGCGGCGGCGCGCCCGAGCGCTCGCGCACCGCGCTGGCCGCGCGGCAGATCGCGCGGACCTGCATCTCGTAGATCTCGGGGTAGAGCAGGCCGAGCCGGCAGCCGCGGGTGCCGAGCATCGGATTCGTCTCGGCCAGCGCGTGCACGCGGTCCAGGGTGCGCTCGAGCGCGACCACCGCGGTGTCGTCGCCACGCGTGCGCGCCTCGTCGAGCTGCGCGTGGACCTGCTCGCGGTCGGGGAGGAACTCGTGCAGCGGCGGGTCGCGCAGGCGGAGCGTGATCGTGAGCCCGGCCATCGCCTCGACGATCCCCTCGAAGTCGGCCTGCTGCAGCGGCTGCAGCTCGGCCAGGGAGGCCACGCGCTCCTCGAGCGTGTCGGCCAGGATCATCGTGCGCATCTTCGGCACGCGGTCGGCCGCCATGAACATGTGCTCGGTGCGGCACAGCCCGATGCCCTCCGCACCGAACGCGCGGGCCTTGGCCGCGTCCTCCGGCGTGTCGGCGTTCGTCCGGATGCCCAGGGTGCGCAGCTCGTCGGCCCAGCGCAGCACCTGCTCGAAGTCCTCGCCCATCTGCGGCTCGACGAGCTGGACGTCCTCGGTCGTCACGGCGCCGGACGTGCCGTCGATGACCACGAGGTCGCCCTCCCGCAGCACGACCTCGCCGTCGATGCGCACCTCGCGGTCGCGCAGGTCGATCTCCAGGTCCGATGCACCACAGACGCACGGCCGGCCCATCCCGCGCGCAACGAGCGCCGCGTGCGACGCCTTGCCACCCTCGCTCGTGAGGATCCCCCGCGCCGCGTGGAAGCCCGCGACGTCGTCGGCCTCGGTGAACGGGCGCACGAGGACGACGTCCCGACCGTCCGCGTCCGCCGCCACCGCGTCGGCGGCGGTGAAGACGACCGCGCCCTTGGCGGCGCCCGGAGACGCGTTCACGCCCTTCGTCAGCACGGTGTAGTCCGCGGTCGGGTCGAACGTCGGATGCAGCAGCGCGTCGAGCTTCTCGGCGTCGATGGTCGCGAGCGCCTCGCCCGGCGTCAGCAGGCCCTCACCGACGGCGTCGACGGCGAACCGCACCGCGGCCTGCGCCGGGCGCTTCGCCGCACGGGTCTGCAGCATGAACAGGCGGCCGTCCTCGATCGTGAACTCCACGTCCTGCATGTCGCGGGAGTGGCCCTCGAGCGTGCGCAGGATCTCCAGGAGGTGCGCGTGCACCTCGGGCATGATGCGGGCGAGGTCGTCGATGTCCTGGGTGTTGCGCACGCCGGAGACGACGTCCTCGCCCTGGGCGGTGCCGAGGAAGTCTCCGGACGGCTCGGGCGCGCCGGTGATCTCGGCGCGCGTGAAGGCGACGCCCGACCCCGACGTCTCCCCCTTGTTGCCGAACACCATCTGCTGCACGTTGACCGCGGTGCCCCAGTCGTCGGGGATGCGGTTGATGCGCCGGTAGTGCACGGCGCGGTCGCCCATCCACGAGTCGAAGACCGCGTTGATCGCCTGGGTGAGCTGCTCGCGGGGCTCCTGCGGGAACGGCTCGCCGGTGTGCTCGGCGAACAGCGCCCGGAAGCGCGCCGTGAGCTCGACGAGCGCTTCGGTGTCCAGCTCGGTGTCGAGCGCGACGCCGCGGTCGGCCTTGACGGCCGCGATCTCGTCCTCCAGCCGCTCGCCGGGCAGCCCGCGGACGACGTTGGCGAACATCTGCACGAAGCGGCGGTACGAGTCCCAGGCGAAGCGCGGATTGCCGGTGATCCGGCCCAGGCCCTCGACGGACGCATCGTTGAGGCCGAGGTTCAGGACGGTGTCCATCATCCCGGGCATCGACTCGCGGGCGCCCGAGCGGACGGACACGAGCAGCGGATCGTCCGCGTCGCCCAGCCGCTTGCCGGCGCGGGTCTCCAGCGCGGCGAGCGCGGCGCTGACCTGGTCGTCGAGTCCCGCTGGCGGGATGCGGTCCGCGCGCATGTAGGCGACGCAGGCCTCGGTCGTGATCGTGAACCCAGCCGGCACCAGGTCCGCGCCCAGCAGTCGCGTCATCTCCGCGACGTTCGCGCCCTTGCCGCCGAGCAGGTCACGCATCTCGCGTGAGCCCTCGGCAAAGTCGTAGACGAGCTTCGTTGTCGACGCAGTGGTGGCCACGCGGGCGATGTTACCCACGGCCCCGCACGGCGACGTTGCGGCGCGGCGCGGCATCGCGCAGGCGCAGGCCGCCGTGGTGCTCGAGCGTGGACGCGATCACCCGCTCGGCCTGGCGCAGCGCCACATCCGACGCGGCGGGCGCCTGGGCGAGCGGCGCGGTCAACGCGCCCGTGAGGAAGCCGTGCGCCTCGGCCCCGAGCGGGAACGCGCCCGCCTCGCAGGCGCTGCACACCACGCCGCCGGCGGCGCCCGAGAACCCGCTGAGGTGGTCGGCCTCCCCACACGCCGCGCAGGAGCCGAGCTGCGGCGCCAGCCCGGCGGCGACCAGGAGCTTCAGGCGGAACGCCAGCTGGTTGGCATGCGTCGCGTTCGCCGGGTCGGCCTCCAGCAGCGCGAGCTCGTTGCACAGGAGGTGGAAGACCGCCGGGTGGGGCTCGCCCTCGGCGAAGACGCGCCCGACGGCGTCGCACGCCCGTGCGGCCATGTCCAGGGATGCGTGGTGCTCGCGCAGCCGCCGGTAGGCCTCGACCGTGTCCGCGCCGGTGATCGTGAAGAGATCGCCCCGCCCGCGATGCAGCAGCAGCGCGCTGCGCGTGATGGGCTCCAGACGCCCGCCGAACCGCGACTTCGCGCGCCTCACGCCCTTCGCGATGGCCCCGATCCGCCCGTGTTCGAGCGAGTAGACGTGCAGGATCCGGTCGGCCTCGCCGTAGCGCAGCGAGCGCAGGATCACGGCCTCCGTCTTCAGCGAAGCGCCCATGAACCGCCCGCTATATTTTGTGAAGTGTCTGAGGCCACTACTGACATCGTCGTCTACACCACGGACCGCTGCTCGTTCTGCACCCGGGTGAAGGCGCTGCTGGACGCCCGCAAGGTCCCGTACTCCGAGATCAACCTCGAGCGGGACGCCGCCGGGCGCCGCGAGCTGGTCGAGCGCACAGGCATGATGAGCTTCCCGCAGGTCGTCATCCGCGGCCAGCTCCTCGGGGGTTTCCAGGAGACGCTCGCCGCCGACCGCAGCGGCCGCCTGCGTCAGCTTCTCGCCGACGCGGCCTGAGCACGGGTCCTCCGCGCCGCGCGCGGACGCGGCTGGCAGGTCTCACACGCGTAGGTCCCGCGCCCCGCGGCGACGAACTTCACGATCTCGGTGCCGCACACGTCGCACGCCTCGCCGCGGCGCCGGTGGACGAGGAAGTCGTGCTGGAACCCGCCGTAGACCCCGTCGACGTGGCGGAAGTCGTCGATCGTCGCCCCGCCCGCGTCGATGCCGGCCGCCAGGGAGGCGACGACCGCGTCGCGCAGCGCGTCGCACTGCGCGCGGGACAACGACCCGACGGGTCGCAGCGGGTGAATGCGCGCACGGAACAGCGCTTCGTCGGCGTAGATGTTCCCCACGCCCGCGATGCGCCGCTGGTCGAGCAGGAACGCCTTGACCGGCGCCCGCCGTCCGCGGGCCTGCGCCCGCAGGTAGGCGCCGGTGAAGTCCTCGCTGAACGGCTCGACCCCCAGGCGGGCGTCCAGGAACGTCGTCAGGGCGGGGCCGCCGATCGCCAGCTCGCCGGTGCCGAAGCGCCGCGGGTCGCAGAACGACAGGCGCCCGCCGTCGAGGTCGAACCGGACGCGCTCGTGGGCGGCGTCGGCGTCGTCGGGCTCCCAGAGCAGCGTGCCGGTCATCCGCAGGTGGATGAGCAGGTGGATGTCCCCCTCGGCACGCCAGATGAGGTACTTGCCGCGGCGATCGAGCGCCTCGACTCGGCGGCCGGCCAGCGCGTCGGTGACCGCCTCCGGGGCCAGCGGCTGCGTCCATCTGGGGTCGAGGATCGTCAGCTCGCGCAGCGTCCGCCCCTCGACCTTCGGAGCGAGCTGGCGGCGGATCGTCTCGACCTCGGGGAGTTCCGGCACCCCTCTCAGGCTACGAGGAACGACGCGCCCGGCAGCGCCGGATCGCCGGTGCCCGTCAGCCAGTCCAGGGCACTCGCACCGACGTCGGCCATCGCCCCGTCGTGACGCCGGCCGCCGGCCCCGGCGAACGCGGCCAGGAGCGGGACGTGCTCCCGGGTGTGGTCCGTGTGATCGGCCCAGGGATCGACGCCGTGGTCGGCGGTGATCACGAGCAGGTCGCCCGGCCGCATGCGCCGCAGCCAGCCGCTCACGGCGGTGTCGATCTCGCGGAGGGCCCGGTGGAAGCCCGCGGTGTCCTTGCGATGACCGTGCACCTGGTCGGTCTCCACGAGGTTCGTCAGCACCAGCCCCTCGTCGAGCGCGTCGACGAGCATGCTCACCGACGCGATCCCGGCCGCGTTCGTCGGCGCCGGATGCTTGACGTCGATGCCCACCCCCGCGAACAGGTCCCACGCCTTGCCCACCGCGTGGACGGGCAGGCCCGCGTCCTGGATGGCCTGCAGGTACGAGCGACCGGGCGGGTGGACCGCGAAGTCCCGGCGTCCGTCGGTCCGCGTGAACGCCCCCGGGGTGCCCGTGAACGGACGGGCGATGACCCGGCCGACCGCGAGGTCGCCGACCAGCACCTCCCGCAGTGCGGCGCAGACCGCGTGCAGCCGCGGCGCAGGGATGAGGCCTTCGTGCGCGGCGATCTGGAGCACCGAGTCCTGCGACGTGTAGACGATCGGGGCACCCGACGTGACGTGCTCGGCGCCGAAGTCGTCGATCGCGCGCAGGCCGTCGTACGGGCGGTTGCACAGTGGCGCGTGGCCCGTCAGGCGCTCGATGTGCGCGATGACCTCGGGCGGGAACCCGTCGGGGAACGTGGGCAGCGGGCGCGGCGTGACGACGCCCATCAGCTCCCAGTGCCCGGTCGTGGAGTCCTTGCCCGGGCCGGTCGCGGCGAGCCGCCCGTGGACGGCGGTGGGCGGCGCCGCGGGCTCCACGCCCTGCAGCGGGAGGATGGAACCGAGGCCGAGGCGCTGCAGTGTCGGGAGCCGCAGTCCGCCCTCGCTCTCGGCCACGTGCGCCAGCGTGTTCGCGCCCGCGTCGCCGTACTCGGCGGCGTCGGGCAGCTCGCCGACGCCCACGGCGTCGGCGACGACGACGAAGGCCCGCCGGCTCACGAGGTCGGCGTGCGGACCCGCAGGGACCGGGCGACGTCGCGGAAGACGTCACCGTCCACCGTGGCGAACTGGTCGGGCGTGGCGTAGAGCTCGAGGACGATCTCCGCGCCGGCGCCGAAGAGGTGCAGCGATCGCGCGCGCCGCGGGAAGCCGGAGTTCGTCCCGGTGCCGATGACCTCCACCCCGCGCCGCGAGGCGTCGCGCAGGATGCGCGTCGACGTCACGGAGTACTCGGGGTCACGCGTCTTGATCGCCGCCACCAGCGAGTCGCGGGTGGCTTCGAGGTCCGTGCGCGTGCGCGGGAGCGGCTCGGTGCGCGGGTAGTACCAGACCGCGATCGTCGCGCGGCCCGACGTGAGCTTGACGAGCAGCGGCCCCTCCGGCTGGCCCTGCTCGAGCTTCCACGCGCCCGGGATGTCCAGGCTCACGCCCTGGCTGAGGGTCAGCGGCAGCAGCGGCCCGGGCGGGCCGGGGGTGCCGACGTCGGGCGGGCGCTGAGGTTCGCTGCCACAGCCCAGAGCGAGGAATGCGGCCGCCAGCGTGCCGAGGAGAGAGGCGCGGAGCACCCCGAGAATGTACTCAGCCGGCGGACGCGCGCGGATGCGCGGAGAAGTAGACGTCCTTCAACCGGTCCGCGGAGAGGTGCGTGTA
>SYBY01000191.1 GCA_005788585.1 Actinomycetota bacterium
GATCGTCTGCGCCTCGCCCGAGGACTCGCCGGAACGCTCCAGGCGCCCCAGCTCCTTCTCGGCCTGCTCGCGCGCCTCGTCGGGCATGCCCGCGGCCTCGATCTTCGCCCGGTACTCCTCGACGATGTCGGCCTCGTCCTCGCCCAGCTCGCGGCGGATGGACTCCATCTGCTTGCGCAGGAAGTACTCGCGCTGCTGCTTGTTGGCGCCGGACTCCACGTCGTCGCGGATGCGGCGGCGGACCTGGAGCTCGGTCAGGCGGGCCCGCTGGAGCTCGACGGCGAGCGCCAGGCGGTCGGTGACGTCGACCTCCTCGAGCACGCGCACCTTCTCCTCGAAGGTGACGTCGGGGGCGTAGCCGACGGTGTCGGCCAGGGCGCCCGGCTCGCGGATGGAGCGCAGGAACTCGCCGATGCGGCTGTCCGCGCCGCGCAGCTCGAGGATCTCCTCGACGACGGCGCGGTACTCGCGCTCGAGGTCGCGGGTGCGGCCGTCGACGGGCGTATCGTCGACGTGCTCGGCGACGTCGACGCGAAGCTGGCCGTCCAGGGTGCTCTGGGCGGCGCCGATGACGCCGCGCGACTCTCCCTCGAGCTGCGCGCCACGCGCGCCGCCCGGCAGGCGGACGGTGTCGGTGACCCGCGCCACCGTGCCGACCTTCGCGTACTCGCCGTCGTGCCGCGGGACGAGCAGGACGCGGTCCTCGCCGGCCACGTCGACCGGGAGCGTGACGTCCATGGTGGGGAAGACGACGGTGTCGTCGAGCGGAATGAGAAGCAGCGTGCTCACAGAGAAATCCTTTGCCGATGCCACGGGAGAGGTGGTTGCTGACGCAACTATACCGTACCGGACGATTCTTCCAGCAAGAGATCTCAGTGTAGACGACGCAGATCATCGCAGCGGGCAACCCTGAGGGTCCGCGCGCCGGATATCCGTCCAACCTGCTCAAGGTCTGTGCCGCGGCGCGACGACAGTACTCCCACAAACTGGTCCATCGCAGGTCATGGATGACCGAGTCCCAAGGAGGGGCGACGTGCGGATCACCGGCTCAGACATCTCGCTGGCGGCAAGCACCCAGCGGCTGCACTACCAGCAGCAGACCACCAGCGTGCGCATGTGGCGCGAGGACCCGCAGAGCGACCGCGCCGTAACCCCCGCGCCCGCCGCCGAGGCGAAGGACACGCGAGCCAAGCCCGACACCGAGGCCGTTGAGGGACGCCGCAAGCTGTGGGCGTCCGACCCGATGCTCGCGCGCTACATCGACCTGCTCGAGCGGATGTTCGGCGTGAAGGTCGCGATCCTCGACCCCAACGACCTCGCCGCCAACGGCGCGGGCGAGGTGACCGCGGCCCTGTCGAACGCCGAGCGTCCGTCGCTGGCGATCACCGTCGACCGGTCGAGCACCCGGTACGAGGCCGAGTCGGTCGAGTTCCAGGCCGCCGGCCGCGTGACGACCGCCGACGGCCGCACCATCGACCTCCAGCTGGAATCCAAGGTCAGCCGCGAGTACCTCGAGCACTCCGAGGAGCACCTGCGCTTCGGCGCCGCCGAGAAGAAGGACCCGCTCATCCTGAACCTCGCCGGGCTGCCCGCGACGCTGACCGATGCGCGCATCGAGTTCGACCTCGACGCCGACGGCCGGCTCGACCGGCTGCACGTGCTCGGCGGCGACTCGGCGTACCTGACGTGGGACCGCAACGGCGACGGTGCCGTCAACGACGGGTCCGAGCTCTTCGGGCCCACCACCGGCAACGGGTACACCGAGCTGGCTGCCCACGACCTCGACGGCAACGGCTGGATCGACGAGGGCGACGCGGTCTACAGCCAGCTCGCGCTGTGGAACCAGCAGGACAACTCGCTGACCGGCCTCACGGCCGCGCAGATCGGGGCCATCTACCTCGGGCACGTCGCGACGCCTTTCACGCTCACGCCGGGCTCCTCCGAGGACGCCCGCGGCGAGGTCCGCGCGACGGGCCTCTTCCTGCACGAGAACGGCGCCGCCGGCACCGTGCAGCAGCTCGACCTCATGGCCTGACCGGCTGGACGGCCGGCGTTCACTCGAACGGCCGTCCAGACGCCTTTCCGGACCCCGTACCTTCCTTCCTACAGCGACGCCGCCGTGCGGGAGCGGACGGCGCCCCCATAGGCCGGGGTCCCGGAACCAGACTGGCTCCGAGACCGGGACCCCGGCCACCCCCCCTTCTCCTCCCGCCCGCGCCCGTGGCAAGATCGCCCGATGGGCACGCCCGCGGCACCGACTCTGCGCCAACGGGCCCTCGCGCTCCTCGCGCTCCTCGCCGGTGCCTCCGCGATCCTGGTGCAGGTCCACATCGCGACCCGGGCGTTCCCCCGCGGCCTGGTCGCCGCGCTGCTCGCCGCCGCCGGCGTGTGGGCGGGCTGGCAGACGCTCGTCCGGCGCGGGCCACGACAGCTGGCCGCCGGTGTGGTCACCCTCGCGGGACTGGGCGGGTCCGTCGCCGTCCTGGTGGCCAATGATCTCCTCGCCGAGCTCGTGGTGGCCGGCGCGCTCGTCCTGCTCGCGCTGGGCGCCGCCCACCGGGCCCTCGGGGTCGACGTGCGTGCGCTCAACGGGATCGCGCCCCCGGGGACGCCCGTCCCACCCGCACGACGCGGGGTCCTGCTCATCAACCCGAAGTCCGGCGACGGGCGGATTCCGGCGAGCGACATGGAAGCCGCGGCGCGCCGCCATGGCGCCGAACCCGTGGTCCTCGGCCCGGATGACGACCTCCGCGAGCTCGCCGCGCAGGCGGTCGCCGGCGGGGCCGACGTCCTCGGGATGGCGGGCGGCGACGGCTCGCAGGCGCTCGTCGCGTCGGTCGCCGCGGCGCACGGCCTCGGCTACGTGTGCGTCCCGTCGGGGACGCGCAACCACTTCGCCCTCGACCTCGGGATCGATCGCGCGGACGCCGTCGGCGCCGTCGCGGCGTTCGGCGACGCCGTCGAGCGCGATGTCGACCTCGGCCGGGTCAACGACCGCCCGTTCGTCAACAACGCGTCGCTCGGGGTCTACGCGACCATCGTGCAGGCCGACGGCTACCGCGGCCGGAAGCTCGGCACCGCCGCCGACCTCCTCCCCCAGGTCCTCGGCCCGGACGCCCCCGGCTTCGACCTGCGCTACCGCAGCCCGCACGGCAACGAGCACGGCGAAGCGCAGCTGATCTTCGTGGCGAACAACCGGTACACGCTGGATGCCGGGCCGGGGTTCGGGTCGCGGGCACGGCTCGACGAGGGCGCCCTGCGGATCGTCGCCGCGC
The DNA here is from genome assembly GCA_005788585.1 of Actinomycetota bacterium. The sequence goes on from SYBY01000191.1 coordinate 3,276, forward strand.
AGATGCGCACGCCCGCCCAGGCGACCGAGCTCGTCGCCCGCATGGCCGCCGGCCGCGGGCCCGGGATGCACGGGTGGCGCGAGTGGTCCGCGTCCGCGTTCGAGGTCCATTCTGGGGCCGACATCGACGTCGCCGTCGACGGCGAGGCGCTGACGCTGCCGTCGCCGCTGCGGTTCGAGATCACGCCGCGCGCACTGCGGGTGCGGATCGCCCCCGCCCACCCCGGGGTGTCACCGGCGGGCATGGCGCACGCGCGCGGGCGCACGATGCTGCGGCGACTGCTGAACACCCTGCGCGGCCGGGTGGCGCGGTGAGCGTGCGCCGCCAGCTGCACCGCGCCGACGTGTGGGCCTACGCCCAGGTCGCGCGGCTGCACACCCCGTTCTGGGACCGGGAGCTGCGCCAGCTCAGCCGGTCGGCCGACCACGGGCGGCTGTGGTTCGCCGTCGCGGCGATGCTCGCGCTCGGCGGACGACGAGACCAGGCCCGCCGTGGACTGCTCGCCCTCGGGGTGGCGTCGGGGGTGACGAACGGCCTGCTCAAGCCGCTGGGCGGACGGCGGCGCCCGGATCGCGACGCGCACGACGTCCCCGCCGCACGGCACGTCCGGATGCCGGGCAGCACGTCGTTCCCGTCCGGGCACAGCGCGTCGGCGATCGCCTTCTCCACCGCCGCCGCGCACGGCCTGCCTGCGGGTGCCGCGGTCCCGCTGCGGGGCCTCGGCTGGCTCGTCGCCTTCACCCGCATCCACGTCGGCGTGCACTACCCCGGGGACGTGCTCGCCGGCGCCCTGGCGGGGTGGTGCGCGGCGCGGCTGGTCCTGCGCCGGCGCTGAGCGGCGCCACGGACACCCGTCCCGATCCGGCCTGCCCGCCTCACCGATCCCGGCGATGCTGCCGATGGACGGTCTTGTGAGACTGTCCCGCCGGATCTCGCGCCAGCGCAGCATGCGCCTGGGCGTCGTCACCCTGTTCGGGCTCTGTGGCGTGGCCTGCTCGGTCTACGCCCTGGCGCTGGGCGCCTCGGTGACCACGATGGCGGCGCTCCAGGTGCTGATCCTGCTCAGCGGGGTGGCCACGTACTTCGCGCCGACGGACCGGATGGACGCCCGGTGGTTCCACGTGCTGCCGGTGCTCATCGGCGTGGAGACCATGCTCGCGATGTTCGTCCTCGCCCCGCACGGCGGCGCCGTGGCGGCGGTCGTCGCCCTGAACGGGCCGCTCGTGTGCTTCGTCATGGAGTCGAAGACCGAGGTCCGTGCCCACCTGACCTTCAGCAGTCTCTGCCTGTGCCTGCCGGTGCTCGCGGGGGCGACGGACGAGGAGAGCACGATCATCGTCTTCACCGTGATCGCCGTGATGTGGACCACCGGCCTGGGCGTCGGCCACGTCTGGCGATACGCGGAGGACCAGGCCGCGCAGCTCGCACAGCTCGCGCGTCACGACCCGCTGACCGGGCTGGCGAACCGGCGCAGCCTCGAGGATCAGATGTCCTACGAGCTCACGCGCCACCTGCGGACGGGGCGCCCGCTGAGCGTGCTCGTGCTCGACCTCAACGAGTTCAAGTCGGTCAACGACCGTCTCGGCCATCAGGCGGGCGACGACCTCCTGCGCGCGGCCGCCCAATCGCTCGCGGACATCGCCCGCGAGCAGGACACGGTCGCCCGCCAGGGCGGCGACGAATTCTGCATCCTGCTTCCCGAGGCCGGTCCGCGTGAGGCCGAGCGCGCCATCGAGACGGTGAAGGCCGCGCTCGCGCGCGTCGACGTCCACGGGCGCCCGCTCCAGGCGGCGGTGGGCCGTGCGACATTCCCCGGAGACGGGCTGAGCGCCCAGGACCTCCTCGCGTGCGCCGACACCCGCCAGCGCGCGGACAAGCCGGGCGGACGGGACGAGACCGCCATCCGCGAGGCGGTCGCATGACCGCGCTCCCCCTCTCGGCCACCATCGCCCGGCAGCCGGTGCTGCGCCGGTGGCTGGCCCTCCACACCGCCGCGTGCGCGATCATCCTCGCCGCTGTCGCCCTCATCCAGGGCGGGACGCCGGCCGCCGCCGGGGCGCTCTGCCTACTCCTCCTGACGACGGCGGCCGTGACGCTCGTCGTCCCGTCGACCACCTTCACGCTGCACAGCATGCCGGTGATCCTCAGCGTCGACATGGCCGTCGCGATCGTCATCCTGGCGCCGAGCGGCGGACCGGCGATGCTCGCCGCCGTGTACCTCGGGGTCCTGATCCCGTTCGTCACGCAGTCGCGCGCGGCGACCGCGGGGTATCTCGGGTTCACCACGGCGCTGCTCATCGCCGCTGTCGCGATCGGCGGGGCGACCACGACGACCGTCGTCGTGGCGATCACCGTGGTGCCGGTCATGTGGGGACTCGGCGGGTTCGTGCGGGTCGTCTGGGAGCACGCCGGTGAGCAGGAGCGCGAGCTCGATCGCCTGTCCCGGCTCGATCCGCTGACCGGTCTGCGCAACCGCCGCGCGCTGGACGAGCGCCTGGCCTACGAGCTGGCCCGCCACACCGAGACCGCCCGCGTGATGAGCGTCGTCGTCCTCGACCTCAACGGCTTCAAGGCCGTCAACGACGACCTCGGCCACGCCGCGGGCGACGAGGTGCTCTGCGCCGTCGCCGGCGCGCTCCAGGGCGCGGTTCGCGACCAGGACACGGTCGGGCGCCAGGGCGGCGACGAGTTCTGCGTCATCGCGCCGGAGACCGGGCCGGACGAGGCCGAGGTCCTGACGGGCAAGATCCGCGCCGCGCTCGCCGGCATCGACACCTCCGGCGTGGAGATCGGCGCCGCGCTGGGCGCAGCCACCTTCCCCGACGACGCGACCGGCGCCGAGGCGCTGATCGCGATCGCCGACGCACGCCAGCGGGCGGACAAGCCGACCCCGCGGGCGTGCGACGACGGCGACGCTACGCGCTGGCGGGCTGCCCCGAGGCGAACGGCGCCCGGTCGATCTCGCGCTTGAGGATCTTGCCCGTCGGGCCCTTCGGGAGCTCCTCGAGGACCTGGATGATCCGCGGGTACTTGTAGGCGGCGACGCGCTCCTTGACGAAGGCCTGGAGCTCCTCGGTGTCGATCGTCTGCCCCGGCTTGGGCACGACGGCGCAGGCGATCTCCTCGCCGAACTCGTCGTGGGGGACGCCGAAGATCGCGGCCTCGAGCACGGCGGGGTGCTCGTAGACGACCTCCTCGATCTCGCGCGGGTAGACGTTGTAGCCGCCGCGGATGATCATGTCCTTCGTGCGGTCGACGATGAAGTAGTAGCCGTCCTCGTCGCGCGTCGCCATGTCGCCGGTCTTGAACCAGCCGTCGGCGGTGATGGCCTCCTTCGTGGCGTCCGGGCGGTTCCAGTAGCCGCTCATGACGTTGTGGCCGCGGATGACGATCTCGCCCACCTCGCCCGTCGGCACGGGCTTGCCGTCCTCGTCCCAGACGTCCATCTCGACGCCCCAGATCGGCGTGCCGATCGACCCGGCCTTGCTGGGCTGGTCGGGCTGGTTGAACGACGCGACCGGGCTGGTCTCCGACAGGCCGTAGCCCTCGAGGATCCGCGCCATCTTCTCGCCGACGGCGTTGAGCACCTCGACGGGGATCGCCGCGCCGCCGGAGATGCACAGGCGCAGCGAGGAGACGTCGGTCTCGGCGAGCTTCGGCGTGTTCAGGAACGCGACGTACATCGTCGGGACGCCCGCGAACAGCGTGGCCTTGTACTGCTCGATCAGCGCGAGCGCCTCGTTCGGGTCGAAGCGCGGAAGCAGGATGAGCGTCGCCCCGGCGCGGAGCATGCCGTTCATCGTCACGGTCTGGCCGAAGCTGTGGAACAGCGGCAGGGCGCCGAGCGCGACGTCATCGGACGTCGCCTCGAACATGCGCGAGTTGACCTCGGTGTTCCACAGCAGGTTGCTGTGCGTGAGCGTCGCGCCCTTCGGCTTGCCGGTCGTGCCCGACGTGTAGAGCAGGACAGCGGGGTCGGTCGGCTCGCACTGGTGGATGCCCTCGAGCGGCTCGACGGTGCCGATCAGGGCCTCCACGCGCTCGATGCCCGCCGGCGGCTCGTCGGGGCCCGCGCCGACCATCGGCACGCCGGCCAGGCCGGCGCCCTCGTAGGCGTCGGCGCCGAAGCCGTTCCACGCGACGAGGACCTTCGCGCCGGAGTCCTGGAGGTAGAACGCGATCTCGCGACCCTTGAGCAGCACGTTCATCGGCACGACCACGGCCCCGGCGCGCAGGGCGCCGTAGTACGCGATCGGGAAGTGCGGCACGTTCGGCAGCATCAGCGCGACGCGGTCGCCCGGCTGGATGCCGCGCGCCTTCAGCAGCGCGGCGAAGCGCTTGGTCTGCTCGTCGAGCTGCGCGTACGTGACGGCGAGCTCACCGAGACGCAGGGCGACGTGGTCGGGCGCGCGGCGCGCGCTCTGATCGAGCAGGGTGGCGAGATTGAGACCCATCTGCGGCGGACTCCCCCGGGTGGTGTTGGGCACGAAACAGGCGGTGCTCCCCGGAGGCTACGCCTTCCGGCGCCCCGGGGTCGAAGCGAACTTACACCACCGTAGGTACCCGTGCATACCTATCTCTGGGCGTACGATCACGGCATGCCGGAACCCCACACACTGGGTCTGTTCGTCCTCGCCGCGCTCGTCCTGGTGCTCATCCCCGGGCCGGGGGTCCTGTACATCGTGGCGCGCAGCGTCGACCAGGGACGGCGGGCCGGGCTGCTGTCGGTGGCCGGCGTCGGCGCGGGCAACATGGTCCAGGTGGTCTGGGCGGCGCTCGGACTGTCGGCGCTCGTGGCGTCGTCGGCCGTGGCGTTCGACGTCGTGCGCTACGCCGGCGCCGCGTACCTCGTGTGGCTGGGCGTGCAGCGCCTGCGGGCACCGGACGCACCGGCGTCCGCGCCGACGGCCCCGCTGCGCCGGGGCCGCATCGTCGGCCAGGGCGCGCTGGTCGCCGCGCTGAACCCGAAGACCGCGGTGTTCTTCGTCGCGTTCCTGCCGCAGTTCATCGACCCTGCGAGCGGCGCGGTCGCGGTCCAGGCCCTCGTGCTCGGCAGCGTGTTCGTGCTGCTCGCCCTGTGCACCGACGCGCTGTACGCCCTGGCCAGCGGCACGCTCGCCGACCGGTTCCGCGGGCGCGCGGGCGCGCGCGTGGCCCGGGCGTCGAAGTACGGGACCGCCGCCGTGTACGTGGCGCTGGGCGCGGCCACCGCCGCGACGGGCGTCCGCCGGCGCTGACCTCCGCAGGACCCCGGCAACCTGCGAAAGTGCCGGACCCGATGGCCGCCGATCCCCCACCCCCCGCCGCCCGCCTGGCCGCGGTCGCATCATCGCCGGTCCGCGAGATCCTCGCGCTGACCGCCCAGGGCGACGTGATCTCCCTCGCCGGCGGGCTGCCGTCCCCCGACACCTTCCCCGCCGACGAGGTCCGCGCCGCGTTCGCCGACGCGCTGGCCGGTGACGGCGCCCGCCGCGCGCTGCAGTACTCGACGACCGAGGGCAACGTCGCCCTGCGCGAGGCGCACGCTGCCCGGCTGACGACCCGCGGGCTGCCGACGACCGGCGAGCAGCTGCTGGTGTGCACCGGCTCGCAGCAGGCCCTCGGGCTGGTCTGCGACGTCCTGCTCGAGCCCGGGGACACGGTGCTCGTCGAGGACCCGACGTACCTCGCGGCGCTCCAGCGCTTCGCGATGGCGGGCGCGCGCAGCGTCGGTGTCGCTTGCGACGACGACGGCCTGGTGCCCGAGGAGCTGGAGGCCGCCGTGCGCGAGCACCGCCCGAAGCTGCTCTACACGATGCCGAACTTCCAGAACCCGTCCGGCCGCACCCTGCCGGCCGAGCGGCGCGAGGCGATCGCGCGCATCGCCGCGGACCTCGGGCTCTGGATCCTGGAGGACGACCCGTACGGCGAGCTGCGCTACGAGGGCGCGCCAATCGATCCCATCGCCGCACTCGACGACGCCGCCGACCGCACCATCCACATCTCCTCACTCTCGAAGGTCCTGGCCCCAGGGCTGCGCCTGGGCTACACGCGGATGCCCGACGCGCTGCGCCCGCAGCTCATCGTCGCCAAGCAGGCCGCCGACCTGCACACCTCGACGATCGACCAGGAGGCCGCGGCCGGCGCCATGGCGCGCCTGGACCTCGACGCCCACCTGCACGC
>SYBY01000192.1 GCA_005788585.1 Actinomycetota bacterium
GTGGGCGAATGTAGCGCGTAGGGTGCGGGGCCGTGCTCACGCCCCACGGACGGTTCGCTCCCTCCCCCACCGGAACGCTGCATCTGGGGAACCTGCGGACCGCGCTGCTCGCGTGGCTGTTCGCCCGCAGCCAGGGGGCGCGTTTCCTCATGCGCGTCGAGGATCTCGACACCGGCCGGGTGCGGCGCGAGTACGAGACCGCGCAGCTCGCCGACCTCGCGGCCATCGGGCTGGACTGGGACGGCGACGTGGTCCGCCAGTCCGAGCGGCTGGACCGGTACGCCGCGGCCGTCGCGTCGCTCGACGCCGCCGGCCTGCTGTACCCGTGCTTCTGCACGAGACGCGAGATCCGCGACGCCGCCTCCGCGCCGCACGGTGCGCTGCCCGAAGGCGCGTACCCGGGCACGTGCCGCGACCTCACGGCGGCCGAGCGCGCCGAACGGGAGCGAGCGGGGCGTCCCCCTGCGCTACGCCTGCGCGCGGGCGAGGCGCGCGTGGCCTTCGACGACCGGCTGCTGGGCCGGGTCGAGGGCGTCGTCGACGACCTCGTCGTCCGCCGCAACGACGGCGCACCCGCGTATAACCTCGCGGTCGTGGTCGACGACGCCGCGCAGGACATCGGTGAGGTCGTGCGCGGCGACGATCTCGCCGAGACGACACCCCGCCAGCTGCACCTCGGGCGTGTCCTCGGCGCGTGGGAACCGGGGCGCGAGCCGCGCTTCGCCCACGTGCCGCTCGTGCTCGGTCCCGACGGCGCACGCCTGGCCAAGCGTCACGGCGCTGTCACGCTCGCCGACCGCGCGGCCGCTGGCGAATCGGCCGTCCAGGTGCGAAGCCGGCTCGCCGTGTCGCTCGGTCTCGCCGCACCGGGCGAGACGCCGGACATGGACACGCTGCTCACGCGCTTCGATCCCACCCGCCTGCCCGGCGCGCCCACGGTGCTCGGCGAGGACCTCGACTGATGCGTTCGGCTCGGCTCTACCTGCCCATCGTCGTGTGCCTCGTGGTGATCGCCGCGGTCGCCCTGACCTCGAGCGCCGACGGGCTCGAGGGGCTGCTGCTCATCGCCGGCGCGGTGCTGGCGATCGCCGTGCTCGATCTCTTCTCCCGCCGCGCCGGAAAGACCCGGGACGATCGCAGTGCGCCACCCGGCCCCGAGCGCCGGTAGGTTTGCGCGCAATGGACGATCTCGCCACCACCAGCGACATCGAGGAGGTCGCCGACGCGGCACGCGCGAGCGGACGCTTCGGTATCGACACGGAGTTCATGGGCGAGGGCCGCTACCGGTCGCTGCTCTGCGTCGTCCAGGTCGCGGTGGAGGACCCCGACGGCGAGGTGCGGGTCATCGTCGTCGACGCACTCGACGCCGACGTGGACGTCACGCCGCTGGCGGAGATCCTCGCCGACCCGGCCATCGAGGTCGTCATGCACGCCGCGCGCCAGGACGTCCCGCTGCTCAAGCGCACGTGGGACGTGCCGGTCACCAACCTGTTCGACACCCAGATCGCCGCGGGCTTCGCGGGCCTGCGCGCGCAGCTGGGTTACGACCCGCTCCTGCAGGAGATGCTCGGCGTCCGCCTGCGCAAGAGCGCGAGCTTCACCAAGTGGGACCGGCGCCCCCTCACCCAGGAGCAGGTCCGCTACGCCCGCGAGGATGTCCTGCACCTGCTCCAGGTCGCGACGAAGCTCCAGGAGCGCCTGGAGGGCCTGGGCCGCTTGGAGTGGGCGCAGGAGGAGTGCCGCCCGCTGGAGGCGATCTCCGACCTGCGCGAGGTCGAGACCGTGTTCGCAAAGCTGCCGAAGATCAACGGGCTCGACCCCAAGGTCCGGGCCATCGCGTGGGAGCTCGCCGCGTGGCGCGAGGACACCGCCCGAGAGGCCGATCGCCCCGTCACGACGGTCCTCAACGACGCGGCCCTCGTGGAGATCGCCAAGCGCAAGCCGGCCGAGCAGCGCGATCTCGAGCAGATCCGCGGGCTGAACGAGGGGGCGCTGCGGCGCCGGGGCCGGTCGATCATCGAAGCGGTCAAGCGTGGCCGCGAACGCGATCCCGTCCCGAACACCGCGTCACGGCACATCCAGCCCGACGCGAAGGACGCGCCGCTCATCGCGCTGGCCGAGGCGCTCGTGCGCACCCGCGCGATGGATGCCGAACTCGCCTACGAACTGATCGCCGCGCGCGCCGACCTGCAGCGCATCGTCACCGCCGTGCGCATCGGTGCCGACACCGGCGCCGAGGCGCAGCCGGACATACGCACGTTGCAGGGCTGGCGCCGCGAACTGGTCGGCGAGGAGCTGCTCGAGCTTCTCCACGGCCGGCGCGAGCTGCGCGTCGGTGCGGACCTCGGCGTCGAGGTCCGCGCGCAGGACGCTACGCCGACGACGTGACGCGCTCGACCTCGGCCACCGAGGTCAGGCCCGCGCGCACCTTGTTCATGCCGTCCTCGCGCATGGTGCGCATGCCCTCTTCGATCGCAGCCCGGGCGAGGGTGTCAGCGTCCGCGTTCTCGACGGTCAGACGACGTAGACGCTCGGTCATGATCATCACCTCGTACAGGCCCACCCGGCCGCGGTAGCCGGCCTTGCCGCAGGCGTTGCAGCCGAAGGGCTCGTAGACGGTGATCGGCTCGTCGCCCGGGATCCCGACGGACGACGCGGGCACCGTGACGGGCCGGCGGCAGTCCGGGCACAGGCGCCGCGTCAGGCGCTGGCCCACGACGCAGGTGATTGCCGACGCGACGAGATACGGCGGCACGCCCATCTCGGACAGGCGGGTGACCGTGGTGGCCGCGTTGTTCGTGTGCAGCGTGGAGAGGACGAGGTGGCCGGTGATCGCAGCCTGCACGGCGATGTTCGCGCTCTCGGGGTCGCGGATCTCGCCGACCATGATCACGTCCGGATCGGCGCGCATCGCGGCCTTCAGGCCGGTGGCGAAGTTCAGGCCTGTCTTGGGGTTGATCTGGACCTGCTTGACGCCGCCGAGGCGGTACTCGACCGGGTCCTCGATGGTCATGATCGTCAGGTCGTCGGAGAGGATCTCGGCCAGGCAGCCGTACAGCGTGGTCGTCTTGCCCGAGCCGGTGGGGCCGGTCGTGAGGATGCCGCCGTTGGCGCTCGTGATCGCCTTGATGAGCTTCGCGCGGTCCTCCTGGTCCATGCCGACCTCGTCGAGGCGCAGCAGCTCGCCGCCGCTGTCGAGGATTCTCAGCACGACGGACTCGCCGTTGACGAGCGGGATCGTGACGACGCGCAGATCGACCTTGCGCCCTTCGACCTGGAGGCCGACGCGGCCGTCCTGGGGCAGCCGGCGCTCGGCGATGTCTAGGTCGGAGATGACCTTCACGCGGGAGATGACCGCGGCGGCCATGGCCTTCGGAATCGTGGACGCGACATGCACGACGCCGTCGATGCGATACCGCACCCGGACGCCGCCCTCGGCGGGCTCGAGGTGGATGTCCGAGGCGCGGCGCTGAATGGCCTCGGCGATGATCGACCGGACGAGGCGGATGGCCGGGGCGTCGTCGCCGAGGACGTGGTCGGTGTCCTCGTCGGCCTCGGTGCCCGGCAGCGTGTCGAGGTTGTCGGCCTCGTCGGAGACCTCGCTCACGGCGTGCTCGAGCTGGGAGACCTGGCCGACGAGCATCTCGAACTCGTCCGACGACACGATCGCCGGGCGCACGCCGCGCCCCGTGATCATGGAGATGTCGTCGACGGCGAGGACGTTCGACGGTTCGACCATGGCGACGATGAGCGTGTCGCCGTCGCCGAAGGCCACCGGCAGCGCCTGCAGGCGCCGTGCGACCTCGATGTCGAGCAGGTTGGCGGCGCCGATGTCGACGCGCTGGCCGTCGAGATTGAGGCGCGGCAGGCCGAAGCGGGCTGCGACGGCGTTGGCCAGGTCGTCGCTCGTGAGAATCCCGCGCTCGATGAGCACGTCGCCCATACGCTTGCCCGAGCCGCGGGCGGCCACGACGGCCCCCTCGACGTCGACCCGGCGCGCGAGGCCCATCTCGACGATGACGTCGCCGAGCAGCTTGCCCGGGCGCAGGCGGTAGCGCTCACCCGAGACCTGGTCCGGACCTTCGGGCGCCGGCGCTGGCACGGCCGGGGGGATTCTGGCTGCCTCCATCACACCGTGGATCGGCAGGACGGGGGTCCGGGTTGAGCCCTCCACGCCGCGTGGATACCCCCTAAGGGTATGGTAGAATCGGAGCCATGTCCGCCAGCACCACCCGTGTCTACACCGTCTCCGGCATGACCTGCGACCACTGCGTCCGGTCGGTCGTCGAGGAAGTCTCCGAGATTCCCGGCGTGTCCGCGGTCGATGTCGAGCTCGCCACCGGCCGCGCGGAGGTCACCGGCGAGAACCTCAGCGATGACGCGATCCGCGCCGCCATAGCCGAGGCGGGGTACGAGGCGGCCTGATGGCCGCGCCGGCCAAGCTCGCCGGATTCGCCGCGCTGCTCGTGGCCGTCTTCGCCCTCGCGTCGTTGGCCGGGGCGGCGATCGACCCCGCACCGCGGTCGTCCGGCCAGGCCGATGCGGAGCACGCCGCCGAACCCGCCGGCCACGGCGCCCCACAGCCGGTGCGCGGCCTCGCGGTCGCCGACGGCGGACTGCGGCTCGCGCTGGATACCCCAGAAGTCCCCCGTAGTACGCGCACCACGCTGCGGCTGCGCATCCTCGACGCCGGCGGCGACGCCGTGCGCGAGTTCGACGTCGAGCACGAGCGCCGGATGCACCTCATCGTCGTCCGGCGTGACCTCACCGGCTTCCAGCACCTCCACCCGCGCCTCGGCGCCGATGGCACGTGGTCGGTCCCGATCAGCCTGGACGAGCCTGGCTCCTACCGCGTCCTCGCTGACTTCTCGCACGACGGGACCGCCCGGACCCTGGGCGCGGATCTGCGGGTCAGCGGGGCTGCGGCACTGCAGCCGCTGCCAGCTCCTGCGGCGATGTCGGCGGCGGGCGGCGGCCTGCGCGTGGACCTCGACGCCCCGGCGCTCCGTTCCGGGCGCGAAGCCGACCTGCGCTTCGCCGTGACCCGCGGCGGCACGCCGGTGACGCCGCAGCCGTATCTCGGCGCCCGCGGGCACCTCGTCGCCCTGCGCGAGGGCGACCTGGCGTTCCTGCACGTCCACCCCGTCTCCGACGACGGCGCGGCGTTCGCCGTGACGTTCCCCTCGGCGGGCCGGTACCGGCTGTTCCTCCAGGTCCGCGTCGACGGCCGCGTGCGCACCGCACCGTTCACGGTGGAGGTGCCGCGATGAGCGTCGAGCACGTGGAGCTCCCGATCGACGGGATGACCTGCGCCTCGTGCGCGAACCGCATCGAGCGCAAGCTCAACAAGCTCGACGGCGTGGCGGCGACGGTGAACTACGCCACGGAGCGCGCGACCGTCGACTACGACCCGCAGGCGGTGGCCCCCGAGGACCTGATCGAGACGGTGCGCACCGCGGGCTACGACGCCCGGCTGCCCGAGGCGCAGGCCATGGACGACCAGGCCCACGGCTCGCCGCTGCGCGACCGTCTCCTGATCTCCGCGGCGCTGACCCTCCCGGTCCTCCTCCTCTCGATGATCCCGCCGCTGCAGTTCGACTTCTGGCAGTGGGCGGCGCTGGCACTCGCCTCCCCGGTCGTCGTGTGGGGCGCGTGGCCGTTCCACCGCGCGGCGTGGCTGAACGCCCGCCACGCGACGGCGACGATGGACACGCTCGTCTCGATGGGCGTTCTCGCCGCGTGGCTGTGGTCGCTCTACGCCCTGTTCCTCGGCGACGCGGGGATGAGCGGGATGACGATGACGTTCTCCTGGCTGCCCGACGAGGCGGGCGCGACGGACGAGATCTACCTCGAGGTCGGCTCCGCGGTCACGGTCTTCATCCTCGCCGGCCGCTACTTCGAAGAGCGCGCCAAGCGGCGGGCGGGCGCCGCGCTGCAGGCACTGCTCGAGCTCGGCGCCAAGGACGTCGCGATCCTCGGCGCCGACGGGACCGAGCAGCGCGTGCCCGTCGAGCAGCTCCAGCCTGGCGACCGCTTCGTCGTCCGGCCCGGCGAGAAGGTCGCTACCGACGGCGTGGTCATCGAGGGCCGCTCGGCCGTCGACCAGTCGCTGCTCACCGGCGAGTCGGCCCCGGTCGAGAAGGCCCCGGGCGACGACGTCGCGGGGGCGACGGTCAACGCCGGCGGGCGCCTGGTCGTGCAGGCCACGAAGGTCGGCGCGGACACCGCGCTGGCACAGATCGCACGACTCGTCACCGACGCCCAGTCGGGCAAGGCTCCGGTCCAGCGTCTGGCCGACCGCGTGTCGGGCGTCTTCGTGCCCGTCGTCATCGCCATCGCGGTCGCGACACTGGGCTTCTGGCTCGGCGCCGGCGAGAGCACGACCTTCTCGCTCACCGCCGCCGTCGCCGTCCTGATCATCGCCTGCCCCTGTGCTCTGGGCCTGGCCACCCCCACCGCGTTGCTCGTCGGCACCGGCCGCGGCGCGCAGCTCGGTCTCCTCATCAAGGGCCCGGAGATCCTCGAGTCCACCCGCAGGGTCGACACGATCGTCCTCGACAAGACCGGGACGGTGACCACCGGCCGGATGGCCGTGGTCGCGGCCGTCGCCGCGCCCGGCCACGACGAGGAGACGCTGCTGCGGCTGGCCGGCGCCGTCGAAACGGCGTCCGAGCACCCGGTCGGCCGCGCGATCGCCACGGCCGCCCGCGACCGGGTCGGCACGCTGCCCGCCGTCGAGGGCTTCGCCAACCGTGAGGGCCTCGGCGTCGAGGGCGACGTCGAGGGACGCCACGTCCGGATCGGCCGGCCGGCGTTCGCCGGGACCGCACCCGGACTCGACGCGGCGCACACAGAGGCCGAGGCCGCCGGGCAGACGGTGGTGGCCGTCGCCGCGGACGACGAGGTCCTCGGGCTCGTCGCGGTGGCCGACACCGTCAAGCCGACCTCCGCCGCGGCGATCGCCCGACTGCGCGCCCTCGGGCTGCGCCCCATCCTGCTCACCGGTGACAACGCTGCGACCGCCGCCGCGGTCGGCACGGAGGTCGGCATCGACGAGGTCATCGCCGAGGTGCTGCCCGCCGACAAGGCCGGCGTCGTCGCCCGGCTGCAGGAGGACGGCCACGTCGTCGCCATGGTCGGCGACGGCGTCAACGCCGCCCCCGCACTGGCCCAGGCCGACCTCGGGCTGGCGATCGGCACGGGCACCGACGTCGCGATCGAGGCGTCGGACCTCACCCTCGTCTCCGGCGACCTGCACGCGGCCGCGGACGCGATCCGCCTGTCCCGAGCGACGCTGCGCACCATCCGCCAGAACCTCGTCTGGGCGTTCGGCTACAACGTCGCCGCCCTCCCCCTGGCCGCCGCCGGCCTGCTCAACCCGCTCGTGGCGGGCGCCGCGATGGGACTCTCGAGCGTGTCGGTCGTGGCCAACGCGCTGCGCCTGCGTCGGTTCCGCTCCGAAGTCCGGTAGACTTCGTCTCCAGAAGGAAGTCAAGCGGACCGAAGGGAAGCACCGCGATGAGCGTCGCCGCCGCACCAGCACGGCTGGAGGATCTCCGGGCCATGGCCCAGGAGCTCGGCGCGCTGCTCGACCCGGAGCACGTTCCCGCGCCCGACGACCGCGCGCGCTGGGTGGCCGAGCTCGAGGACCGCGTCTACGCGCTGTCCGCCGCCCTGCCCGAGGGCATCGCCCATCGCACCATCCTGAACGACACCACCCCGGAAAAGGGCCTGGCCCGGTTCCTGGCGGCGCTTCAGCCCGCCCCATCGGCGCCGGTCAGGGCAGAGCGATGCAGCAGGCGGACACGGCCATCAAGGAGATGGTCGCCGGCCGCAACAAGAACATCCATGAGACGATGCTCGCCATCGAGCGCGCCGACTCGTCCCTCAAGTTGATGATGCAGGTCCGCAACAAGGTCCTGGATGCGTATCGTGAAA
>SYBY01000193.1 GCA_005788585.1 Actinomycetota bacterium
ACGCGACAGCGCGCCTTCCTGGGGCGCGCAGGGCTGAGTCAGCTCCAGCAGCACGCCATGGGCGGACTTGGGATGAATGACCGCGATGAGGTGGCCGCCGGCGCCCACGCGGGGCGCGCGGGCCTGCAGCGCCGCGTAGCGCTCGGGCTCGCGCAGCAGGTCGCACAGCTCCTGCAGCTCGGCGACGGCGGTCGGCGCGCCCGCGACGTCGGCGAACGTCGTGGGGGCGGAGGGCGCCGTGACCCCGCGCTTGCGCCACCGCGAGAAGCGCCCGACGTCGTCACCGCCGCGCTGGGTCAGGCGCGCGAGCAGCGTGAACAGCAGGACGAGGATGAGCACCGGCAGCAGCACCTGCACGACGAGCCGTCGCGCCTGCTTGCCGCTCTGCGGGTCGAAACGCAGCGGGGTGCCGGCGCGCTGGAACGTCGCCTGCAGCGAGTCGGAGTTCGACCCGTTGGCGGGCAGCCCGGCCCACAACTCCTCGCCGCGGGTCGTGGTCACCAGGATGATGTGGTCGTAGTCGAGCACCTCGCCCTCGGTCAGCCGTTGCTCGCGCGCGAGCGTGGTGACGTCGGTGATCGAGGTCTCGCGTCCGGGCGGGTCGGGCGTGGTCGAGTTCAGCAGCAGGACGAACGCGAGCGCCAGTACCACGACGGTGCCGGCGAGGAGCGCGCTGATCGGATCGATCGCGGGGCGAGAAGGGAGCTTCATGCTCTGGAGGTGAGGTCGAACAGCGCGGAAGAGGTGCCGATTTGGTCGGCGGCGGCTGATTGTACGGGAGGCCGTCCGATTCCAGGTGCCGGCAAAACCTTCTAATCTCTGTAGGTAATGCCAGGTTCGATCTTCTCTTTCCCGGATCCGGTCAACGAGGTCTCCGCTCGCCTCGTCGCCGCCGGCGTGGTGCTCATGGGCACCACGGCCATCGTGCTGGACCAGCAGTGGCTCCTGCTCGTCATCGCCTACGGCTTCATCGCGCGCGTGCTGACCGGCCCGACGCTCAGCCCGCTCGGCCAGCTCGTCACGCGCGTGCTGACTCCGGCCCTGCCGTTCGCGGCGAAGGAGGTTCCCGGCCCGCCCAAGCGGTTCGCCCAGGGCATCGGCGTGGTCTTCAGCGTCACGGCCGTCGTCCTCGCATTCGGGTTCGGCGCGACCACCGCCGCCTACGTCGTCCTGGGTGGCCTGGTCTTCGCGGCGTCGCTCGAGGCGTTCCTCGGGCTGTGCCTCGGCTGCAAGGCGTTCGCGCTGCTCATGAAGCTCGGTGTCATCCCGGCCGAGGTGTGCGAGCGCTGCAACAACATCTGGGCCGACCAGCCCGCCTGACCTCCCGCCGGGCGTAGGCTCCGCCCATGGAGACGCTGCGCACCCCCGACGATCAGTTCGACGGCCTCATCAACTGGCCGTACGCCCCGCACTACGCCGAGGTCACCGCCGACGGCCACACCGTCCGGATGGCGTACGTGGATGAAGGACCGCGCGACAGCCGGCCGGTCCTGCTGCTGCACGGAGAGCCGTCCTGGTCGTACCTCTACCGGGACATGATCGACCCGCTCGTCAACGCCGGGCTGCGCGTCGTCGCCCCGGACCTCATCGGCGTCGGCCGCTCCGACAAGCCCGTCGAGCGCACCGACTACACGTACGCGCGGCACATGGCGTGGCTCACCGATCTCGTCGTCAACGAGCTCGATCTGCGCGACGCGATCCTCTTCGGCCAGGACTGGGGCGGCTTGCTCGGGCTGCGCCTGGCCGCCGAGCAGGAGGACCGCTTCGCCGCGATCGTCGCGTCGAATACGTTCCTGCCGACGGGCGACACCGACCTCGGCGACGCGTTCCGCGCCTGGCGGGACTTCTCGCAGAACGTCCCGGAGTTCCCCGTCGGCGCGATCATCAACGGGGGCAGCGCCCGCGACCTGACGGCGCTGGAGATCGCGGCGTTCGACGCCCCGTTCCCCAGCGAGGAGTACAAGGCCGGCGCCCGGCAGTTCCCCACGCTCGTCCCGGCATCGCCCGACGACCCCGCGACGCCCGCGAACCGCGCGGCGTGGGAGGTGCTGCGCCGCTGGGAGAAGCCGTTCGTGTGCGCGTTCGGCGACAGCGACCCGATCACGAAGGGCGCCGACCGTGCGCTGCTCGAGCGCATCCCGGGCACGAACGGCCAGCCGCACGTGACGATCGAAGGTGCCGCGCACTTCTGCCAGCACGACCAGGGCGCCGCCCTGGCCGACGTGATCATCGGGGTGGCCGGGCGGCTCTGACGGTCAGCGGACCTTGACGGTCTGCGTCATCCGCACCGGGTGCAGCGAGCAGAAGATCTTGTACGTGCCCTTGGCTTCGAAGGTCTCCGTGTAGGTCCGCCGCGCCGACAGGTGCTCGGAGGCGAACCCACGGGGGCCGCTGGCGACGGTGACGTCGTGCAGCTCCTGGTCGTCGAAGCGCCAGCTCAGCCGCGAGCCGACGGGCACCTCGAGGTTCGGGCGCGAGAAGTCGAAGTCCTTGATGCGCACCATGCCGCCGTCGGCCGCCTTCACCCGCTTGCCCGGAGGTGCGGCGATCTTCACCGCCTTGCCGCGCTTGGTCAGCCCGGTGAGCGGGACGTCGAAGCGCGGTGAGTCCGTGCGGTGCGGCTGGGTCGTCCGCTCGGTGACGACGTCGGTCGGGAGCGGGGAACAGGGTTGGACGGGCGCGGTCGCGGGGGCGGTGTAGATCACCATGATCCCCATCGCCCGCGTGTGCGGCCGTTCGTTGTCGTACGTGGCGGTGAGCTGCAGCTGCTCGCCCTTGGCCACGTGGTAGCCGCTGGCACTCAGCGTCCTGGTCATGAACACCGGGCCGGGTTCGTGCAGCACGGGTTTGACGGTGTAGAAGGGGTGGTTCGCGCGGCCCCAGGCGGGGGTTGAGGTGAACAGCGTGCGCCCGTTGCACTCGGGCTGGCGCAGGGTCACGTCCTTCGCGCCGCCGTGGACGTGGCCGCCGCCCGCGACGATGCGCATGTCCTGCTTGGCCGTCCACGTCTCGGCCTCGGTGTGGGTCGACCCG
>SYBY01000194.1 GCA_005788585.1 Actinomycetota bacterium
AGGTACTTGGCGCAGTTCTCGCCCTGCGCGCCCCACACGGTGACGTCGAAGTAGTTGGGCTTGTCGACCCACTGGCCCGACCCGTCCTTGCGGCGCGTGTTCGAGGCGATCCGCAGCTCGCAGACGGCGGATCCGCTCGGAAGGCTCCGAAGGTCAGGATCACGCGTGAGGTTCCCGGTGATGATCACCCGGTTGATGTTGGTGGCCGCCATCTGCGGACTCCCTTTCGGTGGCGAACGATTCAGCTCTCGGCCGAGCGTAGCGCCGTTCAGGGACGGCACGGGCCGGATATCCCGCTCTCTGCGGGGAGTTGTCACCAAGCTGTGCGCGACCGTGTCTGTTTCGGCACACCCTCAGGTGTGCCGGGCGCCCGGAGGGCTACCGGTCGCGGTCGCGGTCACGATCCCGGTCGTCGCCCGCGCCCACGCTCATCGGCTCAGCGGCCGGGAACGGGTCGTCGTGCTTGACCGGGATGGTGCCGGGGCGCAGCTTGATGATCCGGTGGCGGACGACCCCATCGGTGATCCGCAGCGTGCGGTCGAGCTCGCTCAGGAGCTCAGCCGGACCCTGGAACTGGATGAGGTGGTAGTCGGCCTCCGGCTTCTTGTCGATCTCGTACGCGAGCGTGCGCGTGCCCCAGTCCTGCGCGCCGACGATGTCGCCGTGCTCGGCGATCAATTCCTCGGCGTCGGCCAGGATCTTGGTGCGCGTGACCTCCTCGAAGGAGGGGTCGAGCAGCACGGTGAGGTCGTAGATGGGGGGCGGAAGAGCCATGCGGGTCGAAGAGGATAGCGCCACGGGGGCGAACTTCGCCGCCCGGCGCCTAGAACGGGCATGCAACCGGGATCGAACCTGCTCGCTCGCGTCCGCTGGGGGAACGTCGCCCGGGTGCTCGGGCTCGTCGCGCTGGCGGTGATCGTCGGCGCCTGGCCGTCCCTGCGCGGCAGCGAGCCTCAGCTCCCGCCGGCCGCCGCGGAACCCGTCGTCGTCGCTCCGGCACCGGCGCCCGCGCCTGCGCCTGAGCCGGCACCTCGCCCGGAGCCCGCGGCCGAGCCCGAACCCTCGCGCGCCGAGCCCACGCCGAAGCGCCAGAAGCCGCCGCGGCGCAAGGCTGCCAAGCGTCGTCGGGCCAAGGCGCCGAAGGCGCCGTCCCCGCCGCCCGCTCCTGCGGCTCCCGCTCCACCCGCACCCGCACCCGCACCCGCACCGGTCCCGTCACCGGCCCCGACACCCGGCCCTGCGCCCGCACCCGCACCCGCGGGTGGCAACAGCGGCGAATTCGGGTTCTGACGGAGCGCCTTGAGCCGACGCCGCGCTCGGGGTTAGCCTGCGCGCGTGACGACCTATCCGTTCGACCTGGGGTCCCACACGCGGCCGGCGTCGACGACCTCCGCGACCGCGCAGGCCTGGTTCGACCGCGGCCTGATCTGGTGCTACGCCTTCAACCACGAAGAGGCGATCCGCTGCTTCGAGCACGCGGCGGCGGAGGACCCCGGCTTCGCGCTGGCCCACTGGGGGATCGCCTACGCCGTCGGCCCGAACTACAACAAGGACTGGGACGTCTTCCCCGAAGAGGATCTCCGCGTCTCGTTGCGGCGGGCGCACGATGAGGTGACCACCGCGCGGGAGCTCGCGGCGCACGCGTCGCCGGTCGAGCGCGACCTCATCGATGCGCTGTCCGCGCGCTTCCCTGCAGCCGACCCGGTCGACGACTTCGTCCCGTGGAAGCTGGCCTACGCCGACGCGATGGCGGAGGTCCACGCGGCGCACCCAGATGACCTGGACGTCCTCGCGATCTACGCCGACGCCCTCATGAACCTGTCGGCGTGGCAGCTGTGGGACGTCGCGAGCGGCAGCCCCGCCGAGGGCGCGCGCACGCTGGAGATCAAGGCGCTGCTGGACGCCGCGTTCCAGCAGCCGGGCGCGATGGAGCACCCCGGCCTGCTGCATCTCTACGTCCACCTGATGGAGATGTCGCCGACCCCCGAGGCCGCGATGCCCGCAGCCGACGTCCTCCGCGGCCTCGTCCCGGACGCGGGCCATCTGCTGCACATGCCGACGCACATCGACGTGCTGGTCGGCGACTACGAGCAGGTCATCCGCTGGAACACCGAGGCCATCGCCGCGGACGACCGGTACGCCTCCTACCGAGGGCCGCTGAACTTCTACTCGCTCTACCGCGCGCACGACCACCACTTCCGGATCTACGGCGCGATGTTCAGCGCCCAGCTCGGTGTCGCCCTGGAGGCCGCGACCGCCCTGGAGGGCCTGGTCACCGAGGAGCTCCTGCGGATCGAGTCGATGCCGATGGCCGACTGGCTCGAGGGCTTCGCCCCGATGCGGCTGCACGTGCTCGTGCGCTTCGGGCGCTGGGACGACCTGGTCGCGACACCGCTCCCGCGCGACCCGGAGCTGTGGGCGACGACCACTGCGATGACCCACTACGCGCGGGGCGTGGCCCACGCGGCCTCCGAGCGCGTCGCCGAGGCCGAGGCCGAGCGCGAGCTGTTCCGGGAGGCCGTCTCCCGGGTCCCCGCGTCGCGGTACCTCTTCAACAACACCTGCCTCGACATCCTCGCCATCGCCGGCGCCATGCTCGACGGCGAGGTCGCGTACCGGCGCGGCGACTACGACACGGCGTTCGCCGATCTGCGCCGCGCGATCGAGCTCGACGACACCCTGCCCTACGACGAGCCGTGGGGCTGGATGCAGCCCACGCGCCACGCGTACGGCGCGCTGCTGCTCGAGCAGGGCCACGTCGAGGAGGCCGCCGCGGTCTACGCCGCCGACCTCGGGGTGGACGACACGCTCGGCCGTCCCCGCCAGCACCCCAACAACGTCTGGAGCCTGCACGGCTACCACGAGTGCCTGGGGCGGCTCGGCCGCGGCGACGAGGCCGCGGTGGTCAAGCAGCAGCTCGACCTCGCCGCCGCGCGCGCCGACATCCCGATCAAGGCGTCCTGCTTCTGCCGGCTGCACACCGCAGCCTGACGTCCGCGCCTACGCGCGCTTCTTGCGGATGTCCTCGAGCTGCCAGTCGATCCAGTCGCCCGGATCGCGCTGCGTGATGATCGCCCGCAGCCCGTCGGCCCGCCGCGCGCGTTCGGTGGCGTCCATCGTCAGCGCCGCATGGATGGAGTCGGCGGTCTCCTGGATATCGAACGGGTTGACGCTCAGCGCGAACTCCCCGAGCTCCTCGTGGGCGCCGGTGTTCTCGGAGAGGATCGACACGCCGTTGCGCTCGTTGACGACCGGGCCCTCCTTCGCCACGAGGTTCATGCCGTCGAACATCGCGTTGACCATGAGCACGTCGTAGTGCTTGTAGGAGGCCATCGCCTCCTCGAGGTCGTCGCGCAGCTTG
>SYBY01000195.1 GCA_005788585.1 Actinomycetota bacterium
AGATGGCGTCGCGGCTGATGCTCGGCGAGAAGCTCGCCGACCTGCAGCTGCCCGCCGACCCGATGGGTGGCGACCACGTCGCGGTCAAGGAGGCGGTGTTGCCGTTCGACCGCTTCCACGGCAGTGACGCGATCCTCGGCACGAGCGTCGACGCGATCGACCTCGCGGAGGACCGCGGGCGGTTCGGCGACCTGCTCGACCGGCTGGGTCTGAAGGCCCCGCCGTACGCGACCGCGGGCAACACGCCCGAGGCGATCGCCGCCTCGGAGAAGGTCGGCTTCCCGCTGCTCGTGCGCCCGAGCTACGTGCTCGGCGGGCGGGCGATGGAGATCGTCTACGACACCGCCAACCTCGAGGACTACCTGCGCCGGACCGCCAAGCCGGGCGGGGATGACACCCGCGAGATCTTCCTCGACCGCTTCCTGGAGAACGCGATCGAGGTCGACGTCGACGCGCTCTGCGACGGCACCGACGTGTGGGTCGGCGGGATCATGCAGCACGTCGAGGAGGCCGGCATCCACTCCGGCGACAGCGCGTGCGTCCTGCCGCCGCACTCGCTCGGGCCGGAGATGCTCGAGGAGATCCGCACGCAGACGACGGCCATCGCGCGGGAGCTCGGCGTCATCGGCCTCATCAACATCCAGTACGCCGTGCACGACGGCACGCTATACGTCATCAAGGCGAACCCGCGCGCGTCGCGGACGGTGCCGTTCGTCAGCAAGGCGATCGGCGTCCCGCTCGCGAAGATGGCGTCGCGGCTGATGCTCGGCGAGAAGCTCGCCGACCTGCAGCTGCCCGCCGACCCGATGGGTGGCGACCACGTCGCGGTCAAGGAGGCGGTGTTGCCGTTCGACCGCTTCCACGGCAGTGACGCGATCCTCGGCCCGGAGATGCGCTCGACCGGCGAGGTCATGGGTGTCGCGCGTGACTTCCCGACTGCGTTTGCGAAGGCCCAGGCGGCGGCCGGCTCGAAGCTGCCGCAGGAGGGGACGGTCTTCCTGACGGTCACCGACACGGACAAGTCCGCGGCGTTCGCCATCGGCCAGCAGCTGCACGACCTCGGGTTCAAGATCGTCGCGACGGCCGGGACCGCCCAGGCGATCCGCGGCATGGGCGTCCCGGTCCACGAGGTGCTCCAGAAGGTCGGCGACGGCTCGCCGAACGTCGTCGACTGGATCGAGCGCGGCGACGTCTCCCTGGTCATCAACACCCCGACCGGCTCGGGTGCGCGCAGCGACGGCTGGGAGATCCGCCGCGCGGCGGTCGCCCACGGGGTCCCGTGCATCACGACCCTCTCGGGCGGCGTGGCGGCGGCGCGCGCGATCGCCGCCGCCCGTGCGGGCGACGCCGAGGTGCTCTCCCTGCAGGAGCTGCATCCGCAGCGCCTGGGGGTCGCGTGATCTGGCGCGCGCTCTTCGCCCTGGTCCTGACGCGCATCGACGCCGAGCGCGCGCACCGGCTCGGCAACCGCTCGCTGGAGCTGCTGGCGCGCGTGCCGCCGCTGTTGGCGCTCGTCCGCCGAATCACGGGCCGGCCCGACCCGCGGCTGCGGGTGCGAGCGCTGGGCCTCGACCTGCCGAGCCCGCTCGGCGTCGCCGCCGGCCTGGACAAGGAGGCGACGGCGTTCACCGGTCTCGGGGCGCTCGGGTTCGGGTTCGTCGAGATCGGGACCGTGACCGCCGAGCCGCAGGCCGGCAACGATCCACCGCGGGTGTTCCGCATCCCGGCCGAGCGTGCGCTGGTCAACCGGATGGGCTTCCCGAACCCCGGCGCCGCCGCGGTGGCGGCCAAGCTGCGCGCGCGCGACGGCAGCGTGGTGGTCGGCGCGAACATCGGCAAGACGAAGGTCGCCCAGGACGCCGAGGCCGACTACGTGGCGTCGGCACGCGCGCTGGCGCCGCTGAGCGACTACCTCGTGGTGAACGTCAGCTCGCCGAACACGCCGGGCCTGCGCGACATGCAGGCCGTCGCGCCGCTGCGCGGTCTGCTCACCGCGATCCGCGCGGCGCTCGACGCCGACGGGGTGGCCATTCCGCTCCTCGTGAAGATCGCCCCGGACCTCGCCGACGAGGACGTCCTCGCGGTCGCCGATCTCGCGCTCGAACTGGGGCTCGACGGCATCGTGGCGACGAACACGACGATCGAGCCCGGCACGCTCGCCCGTCTGGCCGCTGGCAACCCCGTTGTGGCCGGTGGCGCGTCGGGAGCGCCCGTGCGTGCGCGATCGCTCGAGGTGCTGCGCCTGCTGCGCGCAAGGGTGGGCGACCGCCTGGTCCTGGTGTCGGTCGGTGGCGTGGAGAGCGCCGACGACGTGTGGCAGCGGCTGTGTGCCGGCGCCACGCTCGTCCAGGCGTACACCGGGTTCGTCTACGGGGGGCCCGGATGGCCCCGGCGGGTCCAGGTCGAACTCGCCCGCAGGATGGCCGCAGAGGGCGCCGGCTCGGTCGCGGATGTGGTCGGACGTGCCATCGACCATCCGTCCGCCGGCCGGGAGACGGCCGGCCGGGGTGTCTCATGACACCGACACAGTGGCTGGTCAAAACGCCTGGAAATCCTGAATCGGGGGTCGACCAGCCTCCAGCAGTCTCAACCTCGGGTTGAGGTTGAGGCAAATTCGCGACCGAGGACTTGTCGACGACGTGTCAGGTGGTAGATTCGCGCCCTCAATGGCGCCGGCCACCAACACGCCCCCCAAGCACGCGGTGACCCCGGAGCGCTCCCTCACCCAGCGTATGGATGCCTTGCAGAAGGCGAATGAGATCCGCACGCGTCGCGCGCAGCTCAAGCGCGACCTGAAGGGCGGCCGGGTCTCCATCCACGCACTGCTCCTCGACCCCCCGGAGTACGTCGAGACCGCGAAGGTCTTCGACATGCTCCTGGCCGTGCCGAAGTACGGCCGGGTCAAGGTCAACAAGATCCTCGCCCAGTGCCGGATCTCGCCGAGCAAGACCATCGGCGGGCTCTCCGAGCGCCAGCGCAGCGAGCTCGTCTCCCTCCTGCGCCGGTAGCGCGCCGGCCGTGGGCCGCGTCGTCGTGATCACCGGGCCGTCGGGCGTCGGCAAGGGCACCCTCATCCGCCAGCTCCGGGACCGCATCCCGGAGATCGAGCTGTCGGTCTCGGCGACGACCCGCAAGCCGCGGCCGGGGGAGACCCAGGGCGTGGACTACTGGTTCCTGTCGCCCGAGGAGTTCGAGAAGCGGATCGGCGACGGCGGGTTCGTCGAGCATGCCGAGTACGCCGGCAACCGCTACGGGACGCTGCGCAGCGACCTCGAGACCCGCACCGCCGGCGGCCGCCCCGTGCTGCTCGAGATCGAGGTCCAGGGCGCCCGGCAGGTCCGCCAGGCGATGCCCGAGGCGCTCACCGTCTTCATCGCCCCGCCGTCGGACGACGCGCTGCACACGCGGCTCATCGGCCGCGGCACCGACTCCCCGGAGCAGATCGAGCGGCGCCTGCGGACGGCGCGCGAGGAGCTCGCCGCGAAGGACGAGTTCGACCGGGTCGTCACGAACGACCGCCTCGAGGACGCCATCGAGGAGCTCGTCGAGATCGTGCGCTCGGCGACCACCGCGTAAGCCGAGGTTCCGCGGGCGGTACCATGCTGGGAATGATCTCTCCCCGCATCGACAAGCTGCTGACGAACGTCGACTCGAACTACGCGTCCGTCGTCGTTGCCGCCAAGCGCGCGCGGCAGATCAACAGCTACTACCACAACCTCGGCGAGGGCACGTTCGACGAGTTCCCGCCCCCGATGGTGGACACGATCTCGAAGAACTACCTGACCATCGCGCTCGAAGAGGTCGCGGCGGGCAAGATCAAGTACGAGTACCGCTAGATTCGAAGGAGCAGTCGACGCAGGGAGGCTCGAGTCGATGGCGCGGATCCTGCTCGGGGTCTGCGGCGGTATCGCCGCGTACAAGGCACTGGAGTTCGTCCGCCTCGCGACGGGCGCCGGGCATGCCGTGCGCGTCGTCCAGACCGAGGACAGCCAGCGGTTCGTCGGCGCCGCCTCCTTCGCCGCACTGACCGGTGCGCCGGTCCTCGTCGGCGAGTTCGAGCGTGACCCCGCCCGGGGCGCCTTCCCTGATCAGAGCCCGCCCGAGCACGACCCGCTCAGCCACCTCGAGCTGGTCGCCAACGCCGACGTCTACCTCGTCGCACCGGCGACGGCGAACACCATCGCCAAGCTCGCCCACGGCCTCGCGGACAACCTGCTCACGAGTGCCGCGCTCGCTGCGACGTGTCCGCTCGTCATCGCGCCCGCGATGAACAACCACATGTGGGACCACGCCGCGACGCAGGCCAACGTCGCGCTCCTGCGCCGCCGCGGCGCGAGCGTGCTCGAACCTGGCGTCGGCCGCCTCGGCTCGAAGGGGGAGTGGGGCGCCGGTCGGCTGCCCGAGCCCGCCGACCTCCTCGCGGCCGTCGAGCGCGCCACTGCCGCCGCGCCGACCGAGCCGCACCTCGTCGGCCTGCGCGTCCTGGTCACCGCGGGCGGGACCCGGGAGCCGCTGGACTCGGTGCGCTACCTCGGCAACCGCTCGTCGGGCCGGATGGGCTTCGCGCTCGCATCGCAGGCCGCAGCGCTCGGCGCCGACGTCACCGTGGTTGCTGCCAACGTCGCGCTCCCGCGCGACCCGCGCGTGCGGTACGTCGACGTGGAGACGGCCGCCGAGCTGCAGACCGCGTGCGACGAGGCGTTCGACGCCACCGACCTCCTGCTGATGGCCGCCGCCGTCGTCGACTTCAGGCCCACGCGCGCACACGAGGGCAAGATGAAGAAGGGCGCCGACGACACGCTCGACCTCACGCTGGAGAAGACGCCCGACGTGCTCGCCGGGCTCGCCGCGCGGCGCCGCGACGGGCAGACCCTCATCGGCTTCGCCGCCGAGCACGGCGACGGCGCGTTGGCCTACGGACGGGACAAGCTCGTACGCAAGGGAGTGGACGCCATCGTCGTCAACGACATCGGCCGCACCGACATCGGATTCGACGTCGACGCCAACGAGGTCACCATCGTCACCGCCG
>SYBY01000026.1 GCA_005788585.1 Actinomycetota bacterium
CGCCGTCGGCTGCGGCGCCGAGGGGCGCGACGAGGTCTCCTTCTCCGGCGCCGAAGCCCAGGTCGCCGACGTCGTGACCGACCTGCAGGAGGCCTCCGAGCAGGAGGAGCCGACGCGCATCTGCCGCGCGCTCGTCGCCGAGCCGCTGCAGGGCGACGACTGCGAGGCGAAGGTCCGTCAGGCGATCGACGACGCCGACCAGTTCGCGCTCGACGTCCGTGAGGTGACCGTCGACGGCACCAACGCCACCGCCCGGGTCATCACCGGGAGCGGCGACGCCGAGCGCACCGCGACGATGCGCTTCGTGCGTCAGGGCAGCAACTGGCGCGTCACGTCGTTCGGGTAGCGACGTCGTCGCTGCGCTCGAGCAGCGTCCGGTCGTCGGCGAAGCAGTAGACCCAGCTCTCCCCGGGCTCCACCGAGCGCATGACCTCGTGGCCCTCGCGCTCGTAGTGCGCGCGCGCATGCCGGTTCGGTGAGCTGTCGCAGCAGCCGACGTGGCCACACGTCAGGCACACGCGCAGGTGGACCCAGCTGTCGCCCAGGCGCAGGCACTCCTCGCACCCGGCGGTGCCCGGGACGACGGTCGCGGTCGGGCCGATGTGCGCGCACGCAGCCTCGCCGAGGACCACCTCGATGGGCGCCTCGGTGTCGACTGCGCCATGCGACGTGCCCCGGACCGCTCGCGGCGGCGCCGGGCGTCCGTGGTACTGCGCGACCTCCTTGGCCTCCATGAGCGCGTCGCCGAGCTCGCGGCCGAACGCCTTGAAGAGCTTCGTCAGCAGGAGCGAGCTGGCCGCCAGCTCCTCCGTGACGACGTGCGTGGCACCGGCCGCGAGCAGCGCCTGCTCGTCCTCGGCGTAGCGGGCGCGGACGATGACGTCGATGTCGGCGTCCAGCGCGCGCACGACCCCGACGACCTGGGCCGCACGTTCGGCGCCGTCGTCGGGCACGATGACGACCCGCGCCCGCGCGATGCCGGCTTCGTTGAGCGTCATGATCCGCGCCGGATCGCCCAGCAGGACGGGAACCCCGAGTTCGTGCGCATCGGTCGCCCCCTCCGGGCTGAGCGTCGTCACCACGAGCGGGACGTCGTGGTCGCGCAGGACGCGGGTGATGCCGCGGGCCCACTCGCCGTAGCCGGCGATGACGACGTGACCGGAGATCCCATCGGCGACCGGTGCGCCCGCGACGGGCTCGGAACGGCCCGCGAGGACGGCGACGTCGGGCTCCGGGGCCATGCGCTCCCCGAGCCGCACCCCGAGCGCGGACAGTGCCGGCGTGGCCGCCATGAGCAGCACCGTCGCGGCGATGAACCCCTGTGTCCCGTCGGCGCCGAGACCGGCCGGGGTGAGCCCCTCCAGCGCGCCGGCGGTGGCGAGCACGAACGAGAACTCGCCGACCTGCGCGAGCGTCAGGCCGGTCGCGAGTGCGACACCGATCCGTTCTCGCAGCGCCAGGATCGCCGCCCCAGCCGTGAGGAGCTTGACCGCGAAGAGCGCCAGCACCGCGCCGAGCACCATCGCGAGGTTGTCGACCAGGAATCCGAGGTCCAGGAGCATCCCGATCGAGACGAAGAACGTCGCGCTGAAGATGATCTGCAGCGGCAGGATCTCCCCGAGCGCCTGGCTGCTGTACCGCGACTCGCTGACGACCAGGCCTGCGAGGAACGCACCCAGCGAGACGCTGACCCCGGCGAGCGACGTGCCGTACGCCGTGCCGATGCAGATCGCGACGATCGTGAGCAGGAACAGCTCGGGTGAGCAGGTGCGGGCGACGCGCTCGAGCACCGGCGGCAGCAGCCGGCGAGCGAAGACGAGCACCGCGGCGATGATCGCGACGGCGATCCCCAGCGCGCTGACGACATCCAGCGGCGACCCGCCCGACTCGCCGAGGACCGGCACGAGCAGCACCATCGCGACCACCGCGAGGTCCTGGAAGAGCAGGACCGACACCGACAGCCGGCCGTGCGGCGCTGCGACCTCGCCCCGATCGGCCAGGAGCTTCAGCACGATCGCCGTCGACGACAGCGAGACCAGCAGGCCGCTGAACAACGCCACGTTCGTATCGACGCCCGCGGCGAGGAGCACCCCGAACGTCACGAACGTCGCGAGGAAGACCTGCAGGCCACCGCCGAGGAACAGCGGTCTGCGCAGCTCCTTCAGGCGGTCGAGGCTGAACTCCAGGCCGATCGTGAAGAGCAGGAGCAGCACACCGACCTCGGCGGCCGCGTTGACGATCTCGAGGTCGTTGACGAGGCCGAGCGCGTTGGGGCCGATCACGACCCCGGTGAAGAGGAAGGCGACGATCGGGACGATGCCGAGGCGCAGGCCGACGTACGCGACGACGGCGCCGCCGACGACGAGCGCGGCGATCTCAGGCAGGTACTCCGGCGTGGCGCCGGCTGCGAGCGGCAGCACTACGCGACCGGGCCGAGCAACTCGGTCACGTCGACTGCGGGCCCGCCGACGAGAGGCTGCAGCCGCTCGCCGTCGTGGGCGACGAACTGCTCGTCGAAACCCTCCGGGGTGGGACGCCGGTGCACGCGCACGCGGCGCCCGGGAAGGTCGACGAGCCAGTACTCGCGGACGTGCTCGCGGGCGTAGCGGGCGGCCTTGGCCGTGTCGTGGCGGTGCGTCGTGACGGCGACCTCGATGGCGAGTTCGGCGGTGTCGGGGAGCCGGTCGCGCGGCAGTCGCTCGACGACGATCAGGTCGGGCGATACGAACCCGCCCGCGACGAGCAGCACGTCCTGCACGCGGACCTCGTGGTCGTCCAGCCCCCGTGCGAAATGGCGGATAAGCCACGACACGGCGCCGGCGTGCGCCGGTCCGGGCGGGCTCACGTCGTACAGCACGCCGTCGAGGAGCTCGACGCGGCTGCTTTCGTCGAGGATGCCCGCGGCAACCATGCTCTGGACGTCATCCACGGTGAGGCGATGAACCTGCGGCTCGGTCTGGAGCATCGTCGCTCCGAGACTAGCCACGGCATGGGCCCTTGTCACGGGTCGGGAACACGCCAGCGAGTGTCGTCCCAGCGCCGTGCCCGAACAACCCGGCTTCGTGTCGTCTCTGCGCAGTCCCTCAGGGGCGCGTGATCGTGAGCGGGCGACTCGTCGCCCCGCCGGAACGCACGCGCCGCAGCTCGAACGTCGTCGCGGCCTTCGGCACCCGCACCGACGTCGTCCCGCGCCGCACCTTCGCGCGCACGGTCGCCAGCGCGCGCTTGCCGCGTCGCGCGATCACGCGCACACTGGCCGCGTCACTTGCCTGGATCCGCAGCTGCGTGCCCTTGGGCAGCGCCGCGAACCGCGCACGCCGGTCGACGAGCACGCGCAGCACCGTCACCGCGCCGGTGGTCGTGTTGCGCGCGGTGCACCACACGGACGCGTTCGCGGGCACGGCCGACGCGGGAAGCGCGCGCTTCGTCTGTCCGGCGAGCAGTTCGTCGTCGGCCCACCACTGGTACGCCGGCGAGCCCGTCGCGGGGCACGTCAGTGCGGCCTTGCGCGACGTCACGCCGCCCGGCATGCGCGTCGCCGGCGAGGTGCCGGGGTCGAAGACCTGCGCCGTGATCGAGTTCAGCACGCCCGGCTCGGCATACCAGGAGAGCGTCTGGCGGTAGCGGCCCGGCGTCTTCGGAGCGGTGATCTCGACGCCCCAACTCGCCGGGTCGGCTGCCGACCCGGTCCATGCGACGCGCAGCGGGCCGTCCCAGGAGTACCCGGCGGACGCGGGCCCGCGCCCGAGGAACGCCGTGGACGGCAGCGTGACGCTGCGACCCACCGGGATGCTCACGGGTGACGGGAAGGGACGGGCGGTGGTCGAGGTGATCTCACGGGTCACCGTGGTCGACCCCTGCGGGGTCGTCGCCGTGACGGCCAGGGTGAACGTCCGGCCCGCGGGCGGCGCGATGACCGTCACGCCCGCGCGGTCGCACGGCACGGCTGCGCCGACGTAGCGGCAGGAGACGTTCGCGTCGGCGTCGGATCGGATGACGAGCGTCACCGGCTCGCCGCCGGCGACGGCCGGCTGCGCGTCCACGGTCAGGGTGGGCGCGATCCGGGCGGTGAACGTCGCCGTCGCCGTCGTCGTCGCGCCCACGCCGTTGCGCGCATGCACGGTCAGGGTCGACGTCGCGCCGTTCGGGTAGTCGCTCAGCGCGATCGGGCTGGCGCAGCTGAAGAGCACACGGCCGTTGAGCGCACAGCTCGTCACGCGCGTCCCCGCGCCCAGGGTGTAGCCGATCGCCGCCGTCGGGCTCGTGACGACCGCCGGGGCGGAGATCGATACGCTCGGCGCGACGGGCACGGACACGCTGTTCGACGCATTCGCGCTGAGCGAGATGTGGGCGGCCGTCGCGGTGACCGCGCACGTGACAGTCGTCCCGAGGTCCGCGTCGGTCACGGTGTACGTGCTCGCCGTCTGGCCGGACACGACCGCGTCGCCGCGGCGCCACACGTAGGCGTAGGTCGCCGTCTCGGTCCAGGTGCCCGGATCGCAGGTCAGG
Organism: Actinomycetota bacterium; assembly: GCA_005788585.1. Next base: position 4,510 of record SYBY01000026.1, read on the forward strand.
ACGTCGCCCGCCGCGGCCTCGGCGGTGTTCACGGCGTTGTTCGAGCTGACGCTCGGCGCCCCGCTGTTGGCGAAGTCGCCGAAGCGCGCAAAGAGGATGCCGGTGCCTGCGGTGAAGGTCGTGGCGGTGGTGTCGGTCGCCGTGAGCCCGGTCGGGGACCCGCTGGTCGTCGACACGAGGTTCGCGCGGTCGCCGTGCTGTGCGCTGTAGCCGGTCCAGTCGACAGTGACCGTCTGCGTGCCGGAGGCCGTGAGGTCGCCGAGTGCGAGCTGGGCGGCGTCACCGGGTGCGTCGGCGGCCGGCGGCGTGAACGTCAGCGTGCCGCTCTGCGACGACGCGCTGAGGGTCATGCCGCCGGGGCTCGCGTTGTGGCCCGCCACGGTGATGGCGGCGTGGTCGAAGCTGGGGTCGATCCCGTTGGCGACGTGGCCCAGCCACTCCGATGTTCCGCCGACCTGGCTGAGCGTCGAGCCGCTCCAGGTCGAGGTCGCGCCTGCGCTGAAGCGCGTGGACGGGGTGCTGCCCGCATCGCTGGCGACGGTGATGTTCGCGTTCGTGATGGTGGCGGCCGAGACCGTCAGCCGGCCCGTGACGACGAGCGCGCCCGGGCCGCCCTGTACGGCCGCGGTGTTCTCCAGCGTGGCGTCGCCCGCGACGCTGAGCGCGTGCGTGCTCAGGTTGAGCGTCGCGAGTGCGCTGACGGTCACGCCGGCACTGGCGGCGGGCGCATCGAGCGTGACGGTGTCGCCGCCGGTGATGACGGCCGTGTCGGTCGGGCCGGGGGCACCGGGGCTGAGGCTCGTCCAGGTCGACGGGTCCGACCACGCGCCGTCACCAGTGGAGACGAACTCCGCGGCGTGCGCGCTCGGGGCGCACAGCCCGACGAGCAGCGTGAGGCCGACGGCCAGGGAGCGGGCGCGCATGGCCCGATGGTCGGCCGCGCCCGCACGGTGTTGAGGGAACTAGGCGAGCTTTGTGCCGTACTGGCGTTCGTAGTAGTCGCGGTAGTCGCCGCTGCGGATGGGTTCCCACCAGTCGCGGCGTTCGACGTACCAGTTGACGGTCTGTTCGAGGCCGCCTTCGAAGAAGTGGAACTTGGGCTCCCAGC
>SYBY01000196.1 GCA_005788585.1 Actinomycetota bacterium
CGCGGCCCGACCGGCGTCGGGGAGGCCACGGCGGCTGATCCCGGCGCCGACCTCGAGGCGCTGCGCGAAGAGGTCGGCCGGGTCGGCGAGGCACTCGGCCGGACGGTGAAGATCCTGGTCGGCAAGCCCGGCCTGGACGGCCACTCCACCGGCGCCGAGCAGATCGCCGTCCGCGCCCGCGACGTGGGCATGGACGTCGTCTACGAGGGCATCCGCCTCACCCCGCAGCAGATCGCGCGCAGCGCGCTGGACGAGGGCGTGCACGTCATCGGCCTGTCGATCCTCTCGGGCTCGCACAAGGAGCTCATCCCGACCGTCATCGACGAGCTGCGCGCCGCGGGCGTCGACGTCCCCGTCGTGGTCGGCGGGATCATCCCCGAGGCCGACGTCGCGCCGCTGAAGGCCGCGGGTGTCGCCGGCGTCTACACGCCGAAGGACTTCGACATGAACCGGATCATGTCGGACATCGTGGCGCTGGTCGCCGAGAAGGGCGGGGTCCCGACCCCCGCCTGAGGGCGGGGCGTCAGCGCAGCTTGACCTTGCGGGTGACGGTGCTCTTGCCGGCCGTCACCTTCAGCGTGCCGGTCTTGCCGCGTAGCCGGCGCAGGCGCGGGCGCGCCTTCTTCGTGGCCTTCAGGCGGACCGTCAGCTTGCCCGCCTTCTTCGCGCGGCCTGACCCTCGAGCGACGACGACGGTCTTCGGACCGGACTTCAGACCGAGGGCCGCGCGCGGGACGCTGAGCGTCGCGGTGATCGGGCCGGCGCCCGGGACCGTCACGGTCACGTTGAAACCGGCGCGCAGCGCGCTGGTGGTGGGGCGCTGAATGACGTTGATCGTGACGTTGACGACCCTCGTGATCCCGCCCCCCGTGCCGGTTGAGCCGCCCGCAGCCGGGGCGGTCCCGCCGCCCGTCCCGGCCGCGCTGCCGCCCGACAGTCCCGGCGCGCGGGCGGCCGCGATGGCCGCCGCGTCGGCCGGACCGATCGAGGGATGCCGCCCGGTCGGCGAGATCACGACGGCCGGTGCGCTGAGCTGACACGCATCGGCGCCCGTGAAGTTCGGGATGCCCGCCACCTTCAGGCCACCGTCATCGCTCCACGCAAACCGGGTGCCGTCCTGCGACAGGCTGACCTCGCGCCCGCTGCCTGCGGCCTGCAGGCGGCAGCCCGCCGCGTACCCGGGCTCGGCCGCGAGGCCGCCCGGGAGAGGGGCCAGGTCGATGGTCCCGGTCGTCGTGGCGCCCGCGTCGGTCGCGATCTCCCACGCGATGGCGCTGGCGTTCGCGGCGACGTCCGCGCGCTGGAGCCTCGCCCCGCCGGGCAGGCCCAGCGTGAACCAGGTCGTGAAGTTCTCGGTGTAGGGCACGCCCGCCTCGGCGTTCTGGCGCTCGACCGTCGCGCCGTTCGTCGCGATGACGCGGTCGTTGACCAGCGTCGGCCACTTGCGCCCGGAGCGTGTGAGCTCCGTGTTGATGAGCGAGTTGTTGAAGGGCATCACGACGTAGCCCTCGCTCAGCGTGGACGTCGGGAAGCCGTACGTCAGCGCGGAGTAGCCGAAGACCGCCGCCCTGCCGTCGGCGGTGAGGTCGACGCTGAGGGGCGACGCGAGCGATGACGCGGCCCACGCGGTCCGGTACGGGAGCGGGCCCTGGTGCGCGACCGAGCCGTCCGGCTCCCAGACGGTGAACTGCGAAAGCTGCGCGATCTTCCCCGGCTCGTTGCGCACGCCGATGATGCGCCCGCCGTCGGCCTGGGCCACGTCGAGCCACTGGCCCTCCCCGCCGCTGAGCCGCACCTTCGCAGCACCGTCGAGGGACGAGAGCCAGACCTCGCGGTCCTCGATGTAGGCCACCGACGCGGCCTGCGCCACGCCCGCGCTCAGCAGTGCCGCCGTCAGACCGGCGGCCACGGCCCGAAATCCCTGCCGGGTTCGTCGCTCCATGTCGACCAGTATTTCAGTCCGTCGCCGCTACCGCGACCCCGTGTCGCCTGGCCGGGTGTCGCACCTGCAGAGGACCCGGGTAGCGTTCCCGGGGTGTCCGCCACCGCCCCACCGTCCGCCGGCCGCGGCGCCGAACTCGGCGCCCGCCTGCGCGACCGCGATCTCAGCGCCGCGCCGGCCACGCTGAACCTCGTCGAGTCCCGCACCCCGGCAGATCGCGAGCAGACCGCTGCGCTGCTGCGTGAGCTCTCCCCCGCGAAGCTCGGCGGTGAGGCGCAGGGCCATGTCATCGGCATCACGGGTCCGCCGGGTGCCGGGAAGTCGACCCTGCTGTCCGCCCTCGTCCGCGAGTGGCGCGCCCGCGGGAAGTCCGTGGCCGTCCTCGCGGTCGATCCATCGTCGAAGCGCTCTGGCGGCTCGCTGCTCGGCGACCGCGCGCGCATCGACTTCGACCCGAGCGACCGTCAGCTGTTCATCCGGTCCACCGCCGCGGGGGAGCGCCTCGGCGGCCTCGCCCCCGCGACCCGCGCCGCGGCGCAGGCGCTGGCCCCCGCGTTCGACATCGTCGTGATCGAGACGGTGGGCGTCGGTCAGTCGGAGACCGACGTCGCCGACGTGGCCGACACGGTCGCGGTCATCGTGCAGCCCGGATCAGGCGATGCGCTGCAGTTCCTCAAGAGCGGGATCATGGAGACGCCCGACGTCCTCGTGGTGACGAAGGCCGACCTGGGGAAGATCGCGATCAGCGCACGGCGTGACCTCTCCGCCGCGCTGCGCTCACTCGGGGCCCGCGACACGAAGGTCGTCATGGTGAGCTCCGTCCCGCCCCCGAGCGGCGTCGACGACCTCGCCGACGCCTTCGAGGAACACCGCGCCGCGCTCGACCTGCCCGCACGCAGGCTCGCCGCCCGGCGGGCCGCGGCGCTGGCGGACTTCGCCGTCGAGCACGGCGAGCGCGGGGTGCGCGGTCTCGGGGGACGTCGTGCGGCGGTCAAGCTCCTCGCCGAGCAGGACCCCGCCCTGGAGGTCCCCGCGCTCGTGGCGGTCCTCGAGGCTAAGGTGGCGGCATGAACGTCCCCGCTCCCCCGTCCGGCTGGCCCGCGCAGCTCGCACTCGTGCTCGGCGCGTTCGCCGCCGGAACCCTGGTCGCGCTGCTGTTCGGCGCCGCCAATCTCGGGATCGCGTTCAGCGTCGGCCAGCTCGCATTCGTGGCCGTGCTGGTCTGGGTCCTGCTGCGCGGCTGACCGCCCGGGCGCTCGCCGCGAGCGCAGATCCGCTATCACGGGAGGGCATGCCGGCCACCCGTCAGCTCCTCGCCGAGGGCGTCGCCCTTCCCGTGCTCGCACGCGCGGTGCGCGGCGATCATCGGCCGTTCGTGCTCACCGGCCGCTGGGCGGATGGCGTCGCGATCGCCGGATCGGCCCCCATACGCGAACTCGGCGACGACGAGGACCCGTTCGCGGCGCTCGAGGAGCTGCCGGCCCCGGACGGCGACGTCGTCTTCGGCGGCGGCTGGGTGGGCCTGCTGGGCTTCGCGCTCGGGGAGCGGGTCGAGGATCTCCCCCCGTCGCCTCCGGTCCGCGGAGCGACATCGCCGGCGCACCGGCTCGCCTCGTACGACCACGCGCTCGTCCTCGACGCCGAGGGCCGCTGCTGGCTCGAGTCCCTCGGCGTGCCGGGACGGGACGACGCGGTCGCAGCACGGGCCGATGTCCTCCGCGCGCGACTGGCCTCCCCGCCCACACCGGACTCGTGGACCGCCGGCCCGATGCACCCCCTCCCCCCGGGAGGCGCCGGCCACGAGGAGGCCGTCGAGGCGGTCATCGAGCGCATCCGCGCCGGCGAGATCTTCCAGGCCAACCTCTGCCTGCGGCTCGCCGGGCGGTTCGACGGCTCGCCCCTCGATGCCTGGCTGGCGCTGATGGACGCCGCGCCCGCCGCCTACGGCGCGTACCTCGAGTGGGACGGCGGCGCGGTGCTCAGCGCGTCGCCCGAGCTGTTCCTGCGCAGGCGCGGACGCCGGGTCGAGACGCTGCCGATGAAGGGGACCCGTCCGCGCGGCGACCGCGACGACGACCCGGCCGCCGCCGAGCTGGCGGTCGCCACCAAGGACGCGGCCGAGAACGTGATGATCGTCGACCTCATGCGCAACGACCTCGGCCGGGTCTGCGCGTACGGGAGCATCGAAGTCGACCCCCCGCGTGTCGAGCCGCATCCCGGCGTCTGGCAGCTCGTGCGCCGCGTCGCCGGCACGCTGCGCGACGACGTGGGTGACGCCGACCTCGTCCGTGCCTGCTTCCCGCCGGGGTCCGTCGTCGGCGCCCCGAAGGTGCAGGCGCTGAAGGTCATCGCCGCCGAGGAGACGACGGCCCGGGGCGCGCACTGCGGCGCCATCGGCTTCGCGAGCCCCCACGCGGGCCTGGAGCTCAGCGTCGCCATCCGGACGCTCGAGGTCGAGGGCGACGCGATCGCGCTGGGCGTCGGCGGCGGCATCGTGGCCGACTCGGTCCCCGCGGACGAGTACCGCGAGTGCCTGGTGAAGGCCGCGCCCATCCTCGCCGGTCTCGGGCTGGCACCCGTCGCCACCGGCGCGGCGCGCCGGCGCGCCTCTCCCCCGCCGCTCCTGACCACGACCACCGCCCGACCCGATCCCGCCGAGGGCATCTTCGAGACCGTCCGGGTCCAGGCCCGCGCGCCCGTCGCCCTCGACGCGCACACCGCGCGGCTGCGCCGCAGCGCCCTGGCCCTCCGCGGGACCGCGCCCGACCTGCACGTCGCGCGCCAGGAGGCCCGGACGCTCGCGCTCGAGGGCGCCGCGGCCGTCCGGATCATCGCCGTGCCCGACGAACGGGGCGGCTGGACCGTGACCGTCATGGCGCGGCCCGCCCCCGCGCCGCTGACCGCGCCCGTGAACCTGGTGCCCGTGCTGCTGCCCGGCGGCCTGGGCGAGCACAAGTGGGCGGACCGCTCCATCCTGCGCGGACCGTCCGCGGATGCGTCGTGGCTGCTCTGCGACCGCGGCGGCGAAGTGCTCGAAGCGGCATGGGCCAACGTCTGGGTGCGCGAGGGCAACGTCCTGGTCACCCCGCCCGCAGACGGCCGGCTGCTGCCCGGCGTGCAACGCGGCGCCATACTGGCCGATCCGGGCACTGCCGGCGCACGCGCAGCCGCCGAGGAGCGGATCGACCTCGACCGCCTGCGCGCCGCCGACGCCGTCCTCCTGAGCTCGGCGCTGAGGATCGTCCCCGCGACGCTCGCGGACGCGATCCATGGCACCTTCGCCGCCCGCCACTAACATGCCTCCGATGGAGGGTTCCGAGGTTCGCGCCTGGCTGCGCTGCTACCGCTGCTGGTCCACTGACCTCGAAGTGCAGGTGCACTACGAGGGCATCCACCGGATCGATCCGGACACCGGCGAGCGCGCCGATGTCGTCGACGAGTTGCAGGAAGCCGTCGTCCAGTGTCTGCAGTGCATGCACGACCAGCCGCACCTCGCGTTCCACAACGGGCGGGTCGAGCCGATCGAGGACCGCTGGGAGCGGATGATCGCGGGGACCCCATGGGTCGCCTCGTGCACCGTCACCGTGCACGCCGACGACGTCGAGACCTGCTCGGGCCCCGAGGCCGGCGACGCGCTCTCCTACGCCGCCTTCGGCGATCACGGCACCCGCGAGTTCTTCACGCACGTGCGCTTCCACAAGCACGACGACGACAACACGATCACGGTGCACCTGCTCGTCGAGCTCTACGCGCGCTCGGCGGAGGAGGCGACCGAGGTCCTCGAGGACGCCGCGCGGGGCACACTCGCGTTGATGTCGCTCGCCGAGGAGTCGCGCCCGCCGGCCGCGGCGGGCGGCGACCACCGCTAGGCCGCGACCGCCGCGCGGTCCTCGATCACCCGGTCGATCAGTCCGTAGTCGCGCGCCTGCTCAGGGGTGAAGAAGCGGTCGCGCTCCATGTCGTCGTGGACCTGCTCGACGGTCTGCCCCGTGTGCTGGGCGTACAGCTCGTCGAGCCGGCGGCGAAGTGCGAGGACCTCGTTGGCGTGGATCTCGATATCCGACGACTGGCCCTGGAAGCCTCCCAGCGGCTGGTGGATCAGGATCCGGCTGTTGGGCAGCGACATGCGCTTGCCTGGCGCCCCGCCCATCAGCACGAGCGAGCCCGCCGACATCGCGATCCCGCAGCAGATGGTCTGCACGTCGGGCTTGATGACCTGCATCGTGTCGTAGATCGCCAGGCCCGCGTACACGCCTCCGCCCGGCGAGTTGACGTACAGGGAGATGTCCTTCTCCGGGTCGTCGGCCTCCAGGTGCAGCAGCTGCGCGACGATGAGATTGGCGACCTCGTCGTCGATCTGCGTCCCCAGGAAGATGACGCGCTCGTTGAGCAGGCGCGAGTCGATGTCGAACGAGCGCTCCCCGCGCCCGTCGCTCTGGATCACCATCGGCACCAGCGGCATGGCCCCACCACCCTTTCCGCAACCTACCGGTTGCATGTTGTGGACGAGACGGTAGCATGAGCGCAACCCAACGGTTGCGAGAGGAAGACCGATGACGCACGTGACCCGAGAGATCCTGCTCGAGCTGGACCGCGACGAGGCCTGGGAGGCGCTCGCCGACCTGCGCGGGTGGCTCTGCGCCGGCGCCGAGCTCGAACTCGCCGAGGGCGAGCGCGGCTGGCTGTGGCTGCACGACGGCGAGCAGCGCGACGTCGAGGTCGAGGAGGTGGTCCCGGGCGAGCGGCTGGTGCTGTGGTGGCGCCCCGCCGGCGAGGACCTGCGGACACGCGTCTGCCTGACGCTCGACGAGGAGGACGACGGCACCCGCGTCCGCGTGGTGGAGAGCGCCCCGGTCTACGCCGTCAGCACCACGCGGATCGGCGACCACCCGGTCCTGCGCGGCGGCAGCATGTACGGGCCGGCCGCGATGGCGCTGCCGACGCTCCTCGCCCGGGTGCCGGTGTCGAGATATCCGTGACTACTGCGGAGAACGCGACACCGATGCGCACCGACGCCGTCTTCGCCGCGCTCGCCGACCCCACGCGGCGCACCGTGCTCGACACGGTCGCCGCGCAGCAGGGCATCACCGCGACGCAGCTGGCCGCCGGCCTGCCGGTCACCCGGCAGGCCGTGGCCAAACATCTCGCGGTCCTCGCCGACGCCGAGCTCGTCGCCGGCGAGCGCACGGGGCGCGAGACGCACTGGCGCGCCACGCCCGCACCGCTCACCGACGCGATCGCGTGGATGACCAGCGTGGGCGCGGCCTGGGACGACCGGCTGGCCGCGCTCCAGCGCGCGGCTACGCGGGGACAGGCAGGGCGTCCACCGCGCTGATGTGCGCCACGTCGCGGCGGCGCAGCAGCACCGCCACGGCGACGGCGCCGACCGCCATCATCCCGGCGCCCGCCAGGAACGCCGTCTGGAAGCCCTCAACCAGCGCCTCCGGCGTCGTCCCGCCCGCGGTCGCCGCCCGATCGGCGGCGAGTGTCGAGAGGATCGCCAAACCCAGCGCGCCGCCGACCTGCTGCGAGGTGTTGAAGATCCCCGACGCCAGGCCGGCGTGATCGTCGTCGACGTTCGTGGTGGCCGCCAGGGTCAGCGGCACGAACACGTTGCCCATGCCGATCGCGATCAGCACGATGCCCGGCAGCACATCGGCGACGTAGCTCCCGTCCGCCGACACGCCGGTCATCAACACCATGCCGGCGGTCGCCAGCAGCATCCCGCCGAGCGCGACCGGCTTGACGCCGACCCGGCCGATCAGCGACTGCGCCATCCCGGCCCCGATCGCGATCCCGACGCTCATCGGGAGGAACGCAAGCCCCGACTCCAGCGGCGAGAAGCCCAGCACGTCCTGGACGTAGAGCGAGCCGAAGAAGAACATCGAGAACAGCGCGCCGCCGATCAGCAGCATCACGCCGTTGGCGACCGAGAGCGTGCGGATGGAGAAGATCTGCAGCTGGACCAGCGGCGACGCGGTCCGCCGCTCGATGGCGACGAACGCCACCAGCAGCGCCAGCGCGAGACCACCCAGCACGAGCGTGTTGGTCCCGGCCCAGCCCCACTCCTGCGCCTTGACGATCGCGTACGTCAGCAGCGTGAGGCCCGTGGTCACCGTGACCGCCCCGGCGAGATCGAACCCGCTCCGCTCGCCGCTGCGAGACTCCGGCACGTAGCGCAGCGCGGCGATACCGACGGCGAGGCCGACCGGGACGTTGACGAAGAACACCCACGGCCAGGACAGCGCCTCGGTGAGCACGCCGCCGAGCAGCAGCCCGAACGCGGCGCCGCCCGCGATGATGCCGCTCCAGATGCCGAGGGCCCGCGTGCGCTCGGGCCCGTCCTCGAAGGTCGTCGTGATGATCGACAGCGCGGCGGGCGAGACCATCGCGGCGCCGAGACCCTGGAGCGCCCGGGCGGCCACGAGCATCTCCTGGCTCGAGGCCAGGCCGTTGAGCACGGACGCGAAGGTGAAGAGGGTCAGACCCCCGAGGAACAGCCGTTTGCGGCCGAGCAGATCACTGGCGCGCCCGCCCAGGAGCAGGAAGCCGCCGAAGACGAGCGTGTAGCCGTTGACGACCCACTGCAGGTCGGCGGCGGAGAAGCCGAGATCGGCCTGGATCGAGGGGAGCGCGACGTTGACGACCGTCGCATCGACCACGACCATGAACTGCGCGAAGCAGACGAGGATGAGTACGAGCCAGCGGCTCGTCTCCCGGCTGGGTGAAGACATGCGAGGGCCTCCCGGGCACTCGGGGGTTTCCATGAAGAGGCGCAAGCGGACCGCGTAGTCCGCTAACGTGGAGGGACCGTACCACGCAAGCGGACCACCTGGTCCGCTTTGGCGCGTATACGCTCATACCGCGCTGGTACCGTCATCTTTCGTGGAAGCCGCCACCCCTCGTCCCCTCCGCGCCGACGCCGCCCGCAACGAGCGGCTGCTGCTGGCAGCCGCCCGCGAGGCGTTCACCGAGGAGGGCTTCGACGTCTCCGTCGAGGAGATCGCGCGCCGGGCCGGCGTCGGCAAGGGCACGGTCTATCGCCGCTTCGAAACCAAGGAGGCGCTGGCGTGGGCCGCACTCCACGATGTCGTCGCGGACTTCGAGACGGCCGCCGATCAGGCGGTCGAGAACGACGACGCCTGGGAGGCCCTGCGCACGTTCATCAGGGGCCGCGCGCTCGCAATCGCGCGCGAAGGCGCGTTCTTCGAGGCGATGGAGGCCCGGTTCCTCATCACCGAGGACAACCAGCGCGAGATCATGGAACGCGTCCTGGCCGGCTGCACCCGCGTGCTCAAGCACGCGCAGGCGGCCGGCGTCGTACGCGCCGACCTCGAGCCCGAGGACGTCAGCGCGATGTTCAAGATGGTCGCCGTCCCCTGCAAGCCGAGGCCGGGCGTTGCGCTCACGCCCGAGGGGATCGACCGCTACCTCACGCTCGTCCTCGACGGCGCGAAGCCGCGAGCGGACGCCGAGCCCTTGCCCGGCGTCCCCCCGTCACCGCTGGGTTAGGCCACCGAGGCCTTGAGCTTGTCCAGCTGGCGCTGGATGCCGGCCGGCAGGTGGTCGCCGTACTTCGTCAGGCTCTCCTCCACCTGCGGCAGCTCCTGCCTGACCGTCTCGACGTCGACCGTGAGCAGCGCCTCGAGCGTCTCGGGCGCGAGGTCCAGACCCTCGACGTTCAGGTCGCTCGCCGGCGGCACGAACCCGATCGGCGTCTCGACGACCTCACCCTCACCGTCGCAGCGGCGGAAGATCCACTCCAGGACGCGGCTGTTCTCGCCGAAGCCGGGCCACATGAACTTGCCGTCCTCGTCCTTGCGGAACCAGTTGACGTAGAAGATCTTCGGCAGCTTCGCGCCGGGCGTCTCGCCGATCTTCAGCCAGTGGGCCATGTAGTCGCCCATGTTGTAGCCCGCGAACGGGAGCTGGGCGAACGGGTCGAAGCGCAGCGCGCCGACCTGGCCGAACGCGGCCGCGGTCTGCTCGGAGCTCATCGTCGCACCGAGGAACGTGCCGTGCTCCCAGTCGAAGGACTCGCGCACGAGCGGGACACCCGACGCGCGGCGGCCGCCGAAGAGGAACGCGTCGATCGGCACGCCCTTGGGGTCCTCCCACTCGTCGGCGATGCACGGGGCCTGCTCGGCCGGGACCGTGAAGCGGGCGTTCGGGTGCGCCGCGGGCGTCTCCGAGTCCGGCGTCCAGTCGTTGCCGTGCCAGTCGATGAGGTGCGCGGGCTTCTCCTTGGTGAGGCCCTCCCACCAGATGTCGCCATCGTCGGTCAGCGCGCAGTTGCTGAAGATCGTGTTCTTGGCGATCGACGCGATGGCGTTCGGGTTCGTGTCCGCACCCGTGCCCGGAGCGACGCCGAAGAAGCCGTACTCGGGGTTGATCGCGTACAGGCGGCCGTCGTCGCCGAACTTCATCCAGGCGATGTCGTCGCCGACCGTCTCGACCGTCCAGCCCTCGAGCGTCGGGACGAGCATGGCGAGGTTGGTCTTGCCGCACGCGCTCGGGAACGCGCCCGTGACGTACTTGACCTTCCCCTCCGGCGACGTGAGCTTGAGGATGAGCATGTGCTCGGCCATCCAGCCCTCGTCGCGCGCCATGATCGACGCGATGCGCAGGGCGAAGCACTTCTTGCCGAGCAGCGCGTTGCCGCCGTAGCCCGAGCCATAGGACCAGATCTCGCGGGTCTCGGGGTAGTGGACGATGTACTTCGTCTCGGCGTTCGTCGGCCAGACGACGTCCTCCTGACCGGGCGCCAGCGGCGCGCCGATCGAGTGCACGCACGGGACGAACTCACCGTCGGCGCCGAGCTGGTCGAGGACCTTCTGGCCCATGCGGGTCATGATCCGCATGTTCGTGACGACGTACGCCGAGTCGGAGACCTGGACGCCGATGTGGCTCTTGTCCGAGCCGACCGGGCCCATGCTGAACGGGATGACGTACATCGTGCGGCCGGCCATCGCGCCGTCGAAGATGCCGTTCATCTCGGTGCGCATCTCGGCGGGGTCGCGCCAGTTGTTGTTCGGCCCGGCCTCCTCCTCGGTCGCCGCGCAGATGAACGTGCGGTCCTCGACCCGGGCCACGTCGGACGGGTCCGTCCACGCGAGGTAGCTGTTCGGGCGCTTGGCGTCGCTGAGCTTGCGGAAGGTGCCCGCATCAACGAGCTCCTGCGCCAGCCGGTCGTACTCCTCCGCGCTGCCGTCGCACCAGTACACCGCCTCGGGCTTGGTGAGGGCGGCGATCTCCTCCACCCAGGCGAGGAGCTTCTGGTTCTGAGTCGGGGCGGCGGTGGTCTGAGTCACGGAACGGAAGCCTCGTGTGTCGCTAGCCGGAGTTGGTTCGGAGCCGGCCGCGAGGGCGCAGATCACGTTCGATCTGCGGGGCGGCTCGCGACCAAACGTCCTGTCGATCACGAGGCGCGCCATACCCCGGGGCGCTACCGATCCGCGAAGGGTACCAACGCCACCGACGCCGCGGCATGCGGGTTCCCGCGGCAATAACCGCGGGAAACCCGAATGCGACGCCGGATGCCGGAATCGAGCTACGCGCCCGGCGTCTTGCGCGGGACCAGCACGAGGCGCTTGAACTCGGCGACGAGCGTGCCGTCCTGGTTGTAGACGCGGGTGTGGACCTTGACCACGCCGCGGTCCGGCTTGCTCTTCGACTCCTTCTTCTCCAGCACCTCGGTCTCGACGAAGAGCGTGTCGCCGTGGAAGACCGGGTTGGGGTGCGAGAGCTCCTCGGTGGCGAGGTTCGCGATCGCCTTGCCCGAGACATCCGAGACGCTCATGCCGAGCGCGAGGGAGTAGACGAGCGGCCCGACGACGACGTTGCGGCCCTGCTGCGACGCGTTGGCGTACACGTCGTTGATGTGCAGCGGGTGGTGGTTCATGGTGATGAGGCAGAACAGGTGGTCGTCAGCCTCGGTCACCGTCTTGGCGGGCCAGTGCTTGTAGACGTCGCCGACCTCGAACTCCTCGAGGTAGCGGCCGTAGGTGTGCGCGCCGGACTCCTCGCGGACGCGCTGCTGATCATCGGTGCCGGGCGTGAAGGACATGGGTCTCCGTGGGTCTGGGTCGGGGCGCGCGCAAGGCGCAGCGGCCGTACATCGTGGCGTACGAGGCCTCTTCGATGCGGCCTGACCACCTACGATCCACCCACCAGACTCGATCAGGAGACCGTCCCGTGCGTAACCCTCGCGACTTCCTCAAGCCCCTCTGCGTGGGGGCTC
>SYBY01000197.1 GCA_005788585.1 Actinomycetota bacterium
CCGCCGCGCGGGTGGCCTCCACCCGGAGTGCGGTCCAGGCGCTCTCGGGGGTGCAGGTCGTGACCGCCGACGGCCGCGCCGAACTCCGCGCGACAGACATGGAGGTCGGGCTCCGGGTGCCGCTGCCGGCCACCGTCGAGCGCGACGGCTCCGTCGTCCTCCCGGCACGCCTGCTCCTCGATGTCGCCCGGGTCCTTCCGGCCAAGGACGTCACGCTCGAGCTCCGCCCCAGCGAGGGCGACGTCGAGATCGTCTCCGGCAGTGCCCGGTACCACGTCCGCACCCTGCGTGGTGAGGACTTTCCCCCGTTCCCTGATGCCAGCGACGGCACGATCGTCCGTGTGCCGGCGAACGCGTTCGTCGCGACGGTGCGCAAGGTTGAGCGCTCGGCGTCCAAGGACGAGACGCGGCCCATCCTCACCGGCATCCTCGTCTCGGCCTCGGGCACCGATCTGAAGATGGTCGCGACGGACTCGTACCGCTTGTCGGTGAAGGAGACGAAGCTCGAGGCCCCTCTCGACGGCGAGTTCGAGGCCAACGTCCCGGCCCGCGCGCTCGGGGAGCTCGCGCGGCTGGCCGAGGGTGCCGACGACGCGGAGCTGACCGTCGCGCGCCAGGAGAACCAGGTCGTCTTCAGCGTGGGTGGCGCCGTGCTCGCATCGCGGCTCATCGACGGTCAGTTCCCGAACTACCGCCAGCTGCTGCCCGACAGCTACGAGCACGACCTCATCGTCGACAGCGAAGAGGTCCGCGCGGTCGTCCGCCGCATGAGCCTCATGGCGCAGAAGAACGCGCCGCTGCGGCTGCGCTTCAGCGAGGGTGAGCTGACGGTGTCGGCACAGACTCCGGACGTCGGCGAGGCATCCGAGTCGCTGCCCGTGCCGTTCGCCGGCGAACCGTTCGAGATCGGTTTCAACCCGGAGTTCCTGCGCGACGGCCTGGAGAGCGTCGACTCCGAGCAGGCGAAGCTGCGGCTGATCAGCCCGCTGCGCCCGGGGCTCATCGAGTCCGCCGACGACAGCGGGTTCCTGTACCTGATCATGCCGATCAGGCTGAACGTCTAGGGCGATGCGGGTCCGGCGGCTGCGCGCTCGCGAGTTCCGGACCTACGCCCGGCTGGACGTCGCGCTCGGCGCAGGCCTCACCGTCGTTCACGGCCGCAACGGAGCGGGCAAGACGAACCTGCTCGAAGCGCTGTACTTCGGATGCACCGGCCGGTCCTGCCGGACGTCCAACGAGCGCGAGGTCGTGCGGTTCGGCGCCCAGGCGACGCACATCGATCTCGAGCTCGAGGCGCACGACGGCGTCGAGCACACGCTGGCGGTGGGTTTCCAGCCCGGTGAGCCCAAGCGGCTCAAGGCCGACGGCGCGGAGGTCGAGCGCCTCATCGACGTTCAGGCGCGCCCGCTCGTGTCGGTGTTCCTTCCCGATCGCCTCGACCTCGTCAAGGGTCCGCCGGCGCTGCGGCGCGGCCATCTCGACCAGGTCATCGCGGCCGCATGGCCCGCGCGCGCCGAGACGCGGCGGGCCTACGGCCAGGCCGTCGCCCAGCGCAACGCGCTCCTGGCCCGGATCCGGACCGGTCGCGCGTCGAGGGCGTCGCTTCCGGCGTGGGACGCCGAGGTGGCACGGCATGGTGTCGTCCTGCGCGACCACCGCGCCGAGGCGTGCGACCTCCTGGCCGAGCCGTTCGCCCGGGCCGCCGGCGATCTGGGTCTGGCCGGCGATGCGACGCTGCGCTACCGCCCGCGGAGCCAGGCGGCCGACGCCGACGCCTTCGCCGCGGAGCTGGCCGAACGCGTGGACGGCGATCTGGACCGCGGGTTCACGGGCCACGGCCCGCATCGGGACGAGATCGTCCTGCAGCGCGACGGCCGTGAGCTGCGAGCGTACGGTTCCCAGGGCGAGCAGCGGATGGGTCTCCTCTCGTTGCTGCTCGCAGAGCGTGAGGCGCTGGCCGACGCGCGGGGCGCCGTCCCCCTGCTCCTGCTCGACGACGTCATGAGCGAGCTCGACCCCGTGCGCCGAGGCAAGCTCGCCGCCCGGCTCGACGGGCCGGGGCAGAGCGTCATCACGACGACGGACCTCGCGCACGTGCCGGGAGCGTCGTCGTCGTCGGTCTGCCGGCTCGCGGTCCGTGACGGGGCCGCGCTGGCGGACACGGCGGAGGCGGCCTGATGCGATTCCGTCGTGTTCCCCGCCCCCTGGGCACCGCCGTTGAGGCGCTCACCGCGAACCTCGCGCCCCTCACCGGTCTGGCGAGCGTGCAGCGGGTGTGGCCGGAGGCCGTCGGCCCGGCCATCGCCGAGCAGGCCGAACCCGTCGCCGAACAGGGCGGCGAGGTGACGGTTCGGTGCCGATCGGCGGTCTGGGCGCAAGAGGTCGAACTCATGGGCCCGGCCCTCGTGGCGGCCCTCAACCAGGCGCTCGGGGCCGAACGGGTCCGGTCGCTGCGGTGCACGGCGGGCGCAGGGCGCTCCGGGGACCGGCGTTATCGCTGAAAGCCTGCGCTGTTTTCCCGCAGTTCCGGGCGATTTCGGGGTTGTGCACAGGGAGTTCTGACAACCCCGACTGGTAGACTGATACCTCAATCGACGGACGCGCCCCGGACGTCAGTGGACACCGTCCACAGCCCGGGGCGCTCGTGTGTTTCGGAGGAACATTGGCCCAGGACGATCCCACCAGCGGACGCCGCGGCTCAGCTGACTACGACGCCCAGGACATC
>SYBY01000198.1 GCA_005788585.1 Actinomycetota bacterium
CACGGTGGCCGCGGCACGGTCGATCGCGCCGAGGGACGACAGCACGCCGCCCGCCGAGATGCCCGCCGCCGAGAAGCCGAACGCGAGGTCGACGACGATCAGCGTCAGCAGCACGCGCTGCAGAATCGTCACCGATTGGATCGTGAGTTCCCTGCGCCACGACGTCCCGCGGCTGAGCAGCTCCGCGCCGCAGCGCAGGCCCAAGGCCACCATGGCTCCCATGCGATCGATCCACAGCCACGGCGGGACGTCCGAGGCGGTCGGCATGGCGCCGGCAGCCCTGCTTCTCCCCATGCCCGGATCCTGGCTACTGAGGCGATAGCACCCCCGGTGGCGGCGCCACGACGGGCAACCGAGGCGGTGTGTTGACACCACACCGTACGATTCTGACTATGAACGCTGTCAGCTCTTGGCAGGAGGCGGTGCTCGCCGGCGGGGCGAGCATCGGCATCAGCGGACTCGTCGAGATCACGGTGCGCGCGCTCGTCGACGAGCTGCCCGTGCTCGCAGACGATGAAGACCTCCTCGAAGCCGCCCGCAGCAGCTCGGCGGCGAACATCGCCGTCGTCGTCGAGATGGCCGAGGGGACGGTGTCGCTCGGCGACCTCGAACCGCCCCCGCAGGCCACGGCCTTCGCGCGCGAGCTCGCCCGCCGCAACGTCCCCGTCGCCGATCTCGGGCACGCCTACCGCGTGGCGCAGCGCGCGCTGTGGCGGTGGGCGCTCGACGAGGTCCACGAGCGCCTCGACGACCCGCAGGTCGTCGCCGTCGCCGTTGAGGAGCTCGCCGACGCGGTCTTCGCCACGGGCGACGTCTTCATCACCAGCGTCATGCACCGCTACGCCCTGGAGCGCGACCGCTGGCTGCGCAGCGCCGAGGCCGTGCGCGCCGCGACGGTCCAGGAGCTCCTGCACGGCGGCCCCGTTGACGTCGCAGCCGCGAGCAAGCGGCTGCGCTACGAGCTGCGCCAGGAGCACGAGGGCTACGTCGTCTGGGCCGAGGGCGACAGCGCGCTGCCCGAGGCGGCAGCGGCGGCGGTCGGGGGCCCGCGGGCGCTGGTCGTGCCGATGGGCGTGGGCGTCGTCGCCGGATGGGCGCCCGTCGGGGTGATCGACCCCGACGCCGCCGGCACCGCTTCGGTCGCGCTCGGCGCGCGCGGCAGCGGTGTCGCCGGCTTTCGCACCACGCACCATGAGGCGATGGAGGCCCGCCGCGTGGCGAAGATCCTGCACTGCGGCGCCACCCCCACGCGCTACGAGGACATCGCGCTGCTCGGCCTGCTCACCCAGGATCTCGAGCAGGCCCGGATGTTCGCGCGACGGCGCCTGGGGCCGCTCATCGCCGAGGACGACGCCACGCAGCGGCTCGCCGAGACGCTGCAGACGGTGCTCGAGGAACGTGGCAGCCCGCGGCGCGCGGCCAAGCGCCTGGGCGTCCACGAGAACACCGTCGCCAAGCGGCTGCGCACCATCGAGACGCTGGCCGGTGACCGGGCGGGCGGACCGCCCGCGGAGCTGCTCGCGGCGCTCATGATCCGCGAGGCGCTGCGCGCCCGCCCGTAGCGAGGTGGGGCCGCGCCACCGCGCTTCGCGGATGCGGTGTCGGATCGCGACCTCGTCGCCGCTTGCCGCCGCGGTACCGTCCCGCCGATGAGCACGGTGACCGCCTCCGACCACCTTGCGTCACTCGTCGCCGCCGCCCCTGCCGCGATCGATGACGTGTACGCGTTCTTCGACGGGCTCCCGGCGGTCACGTGCGACGACATGCTCGGCGAGTGGACCGGCGGGCTCGTCGCCACCGGCCACCCCGGCGAGGCGCAGCTCGACGGCCTGCGCTGGGCGGGCAAGCGCTTCACCACGCGCGACGACGTCAACCCGCTGATCTGCCTCGACGACAACGGTGACCGGGTCGTCAACGACGTGCTCGGGGCGGCCACCCTGCGCACCGTCGAGTACCGCGGGGTGAGCACCGCGACGATGGTCTACGACAAGCACCCGATCTTCGACCACTTCCGCCGCGTCGACGCCGACACGATGCTCGGCCTCATGGACCGCAAGGGCGAACCCGCGCCGCTGGCGTTCACCCTCACGCGCGCCTAACCCGCACTGACCGGCGGGTCACCGTCGCTATAGCGACGTGGATCTGCCGTTCGGCATGATGAGGACGGGCTTCAGCGTCGCGCCGCGGCGGGCGTCCTCGATCGCCTGGTCGATCTCCGCGAACGGGTACGTGGTGATCAGGCGCTCGAAGGCGAACAGGCCGGCGCGGTGCAGCGCCAGCAGGTCGCCGATGAAGGTCTGCGGATCGACATCGCCCTCGATGACGCCCGTGATCGTGCGGCCGAACAGCAGGTGACCCTGGTCGATCTCGATGCGGTTGCGCGCCCCGCGGAACCCGAGCGTCGCGCAGCGGCCCGGCGACGCCAGCACCCTCAGCGCCGCGTCGACGACGTCTCCCGTCCCCACCGTCTCGACCGAGCAGTCGACACCACCCGGAACGAGGCCGCGGATCCCGCGCACCGCACCATCAGGATCGAGCGCCACGGTCGCCCCCAGCTCGAACGCCAGCTCGCGCCGCACGGGGGACGGGTCGACCGCCACGATCGTGCGGCAGCCGACCGCCCGCGCCGCCATGACCGCCGCCATGCCGACCGGCCCACAGCCGAACACCGCGAGGGCCGACCCGGGCGCCGGCGCGAGCACGCGCAGCACCGCCCCTGCCCCGGTCTGCAGCGAGCAGCCGAGCGGGCCGAGCAGCTCGATCGGCAGGTCGTCGTCGACGCGCACCGCGTTGCGGGCGCTCGCCAGCGCATGCGTCGCAAACGACGACTGGCCGAGGAAGCTGCCGTGCACCGGCGCGTCGCCCTGGCGCATCGTCGCGCTGCCGTCGGGCCGCCGACCCGTGCTGTTCAGCGCCGCGAACTCCCGGCAGTACGCGGGATGCCCGTCGCGGCAGGTCGGGCACGCGCCGCACGAGTCGAAGCTCAGGACGACGTGGTCGCCGGGCTGCAGCGCCCGCACCCCGTCGCCGACGGCCTCCACGACACCCGCGCCTTCGTGGCCGAGGACCACCGGCAGGGGCAGCGGCACGTGGCCGTCGCAGGCCCCGAGATCCGTGTGGCAGATCCCGACGCCGGCGATCCGCACGAGCACCTCGCCCTCGCGCGGGCCCTCCAGCTCGACGTCCTCGAGCGTCAGCGCGCCGCGCGGTTCGCGCAGCACGGCCGCCACGGCCTTCACGCGTAGAGCGCCTCGATCGCGTCGGCGTGCTTCTCGGCGATGGGCCGGCGCTTGAGCTTCATAGTCGGCGTCAGCTCGTCGCCGCCGGGCTGCCACTCCTCGGCGAGCAGCGTGTAGCGCTTGATCTGCTCGACGCGTGAGAGCTTCGCGTTCGCCGTCTCGACCGCGGCGGCCACCGCGGCCTGCACGCCCGGGTCGGCGGCGACGACGTCGACCGACGGCTCGAGCCCGTGCTGCTGGGCATAGACCGCCGCGACGTCGGGGTCGAGCACGAGCAGCGCCACGTTGTACGGCCGGCCGTCGCCGATGACCGCCGCCTGCCCGATCAGCGGGCTCGCGCTCTTGAGGTGCCCCTCGATCAGCGCGGGCGACATGTTCTTCCCGGCCGCGTTGATGATCAGCTCCTTCTTGCGGTCGACGATGCGCACGCACCCGTCGTCGTCGACCTCCCCGACGTCGCCGGTGTGCAGCCAGCCGGCCGCGTCGATCGCCTCCGCGGTCTTCACCGGATCGCCGCGGTAGCCGCGCATGAGCGTGTCGCCGCGCAGCAGCACCTCGCCGTCTTCGGCCAGGCGCAACTCGACGCCCGGGATCGGCCGGCCGACCGTCCCGAGCCGCCACTCGCTCGGCGCGTACGTCGTCGCGACCATCGAGCTCTCGGACATCCCGTAGACCTCGACCGTCGGGATCCCGATCCCGCGGATGAACTCGTGGACGTCGAGCGGCAGCGGCGCAGCCCCGAACATGACCCAGTCCGCCGCGTCGAGCCCGAGCTTCGCGCGCAGCGGCGCGAGCACGTGCTCGTCGGCGAGGGACTGCCGGGCGGCCAGTTCGGCGGGGACTGGCCGCCCGGCAACTTGGTGGCGCACGACCTCGACCCCGGTGGCGATGGCGCCCTGCACGGCGGTGCGACGGGCCTCGTCGGGGTCGGCGGCGATCTGCGCCTCGACGGCGGCCTTGAGCTTCTCGGCCACGCGCGGGACCGCGCCCCACATCGTCGGCCGGACCTGCGGCAGCGCGGCGGCCACCTGGCGCGGGTCGGCGATGCTCGTGATCTGCGCGCCGAAGAGCATCTGGGCGTAGTGGATGCCGGAGCGGTCGGCGATGTGCGCGGCCGGCAGGTAGGAGATGACGCGGCCGCCGAGGCGGATCGGCAGGACCTCGGCGAGCCCCCGCCACTGCGCCAGCGTGCCGGCATGGGTGAGCTCGACGCCCTTCGGCGGGCCCGTCGTGCCCGACGTGTAGATGAGCGTGACCACGTCGTCCGGCTGGACGGCGCGCCACGCGGCGTCGAAGTCGAAGTCCCGCGCGGGCGTCGCCTCGACGGCGGCGAGCGTCGTGGCGTCCGGCGCCTCGCCGTCGATGACGACCACGTGCGGCAGGGCGCCCGCGGGGAGCTGCGCGCGGGCGGCGGCGACCTGCGGCAGGAACGCCTGCTCGGTCACGAGGATCCGCGCGCCCGCGTGGCCCAGCTGGTAGGCGATCTGCTCGGGCGAACTGGTCGCGTAGATCGAGAACGGCGTGGCCCCGAGATGCATCGCCGCGGTGTCGACCAGGTGGAACTCCGGCCGGTTGAGCAGCAGCATCGCGAGCGTGTCGCCCCACCCGAGCCCGAGACCCGCCAGGCCCGCGCCGATACTCCGCACCCTGCCGGCGTACTCACGGAACGTGATCTCGGTGCCGCCGTCGAGCGTGCGCAGCGCGACCTCGTCGGCGCGCTCGGCCGCCGTCGCCTGGAAGGCCGCGACGAGGGTGTCCGCAGCGGCGATGACGGCGGCGGCTTCAGACGAAGGAGACGGCGAGGCGGCGGTCGTGCTCATGCCGTCGATCCTCCGTGCGCACGCCGATCCTCGGGGTGTGTCCCGGGCACACCGCCGCGGCCGCACGGGCGCGGCTCACGACACGGCGCTCAGTGGCGTTCGCGCAGGCGCAGCCCGAACCCGTGCACCGCGGCGCGGCCCGGCGGGTGCACCCGCAGGCGCACGACCTGCCACGTCGTCAGGCCGACGTTCCACGCCGCGCCGCACATCCGGCAGGAGCAGCCCGCGGTGTGCTCGTCGTCCTCGCCGGTGACCACGACCTCGACCTGGCTGCCGAGGCAGCCCGGGCACGCGAAGGAGGCGGCGACGAGATCATCGGGGTCGTCGACGCGGAAGCGCGCGGTGTCGTCCAGCAGGGTGATGGGGCAAGCCTGCCGTCATCCGCGGACGACGGCGAGTCCCGGACGCCCCGAACCCCCCGTTCGTCGGGGGACGTTTCGTCCATACGGGGACCTTCGCGGCCCACGCGCGACAGGCGTACAGTCGGAGACGGAGCAGGGCGATGCGTCAAGGACCTGAGGAGGTCGACCGATGCCGATCCAGCGACTGTTGGTCCTCGCGGGCGAGGAGCTCGCGAACGTCGAGGAACTCCCCGCCGGAGTCTCCACGCTCATCCACGAGGCGGGCGAGGTCTTCGTCCTCTCGCCGACGAAGCCCGGGCGGCTGCGCTGGCTGTTCTCCGACGTCGACGACGCTCGTCACGTGGCCGACGAGCGGCTCTCGTCGGTCCTCGGTGCGCTGCGGTCGGCGGGCGTGCCCGCGATGGGCGAGGTCGGCGCCGACATGCCGTCCGTCGCGATCGGGGATGCGATCCGCCGGCTGCACCCCGACCACATCGTGTGCGCGGTGGGCCGGGCGCGGCATCGCGACTGGCAGCTCATGGAGCGCACCGAGCGCGACTACGGCGTCCCGATGACGCTGTTCGAGCTGGACCCGGCGGGCCACCCGGTCGGATCGGCCGCGGGCTGAACCTGGGGACGCGCGGCACCGGGGGCGCGACATGCGCGCGCCCCCGGTGCGCGACGCTCAGGCGGCGGGCGGCGTGAGGACGCCGTCGATGACGTGCACGACGCCGTTGGAGGCGTCGACGTCGGCGGTCGTGACCTCGGCGTCGTTGATCGTCACGGTGCCGTCGTCGGCGACGCCGACGGTGAGCTCCTCACCCTGGACCGTGGTGAGCTTCTGGCCGTCGGTCAGGTCTGCGCCCATCGCCTCGCTCGGGACCACGTGGTAGGTGAGGATGTCGGTCAGCTGGTCCTTGCCCTCCGGCGCGAGCAGCGTGTCGAGCGTGCCGTCGGGCAGCGCCTCGAACGCGGCGTTCGTCGGCGCGAAGACCGTGAACGGGCCGTCGCCCTGGAGCGTCTCGACCAGGTCGGCCGCGGTGACGGCCTCGACGAGCGTCGACAGGTCCTCGTTGCCGGACGCGAGGGCGACGATGTCCTCGCCAGCCGCCATCTCGGTGGCCTGGGTCTCGGCGGGTGCAGCGGTCGTGCCCGCGCTCTCGTCGTCGTCGTCACCGCAGGCGGCGACGCCGAGGGCGAGGACCGGAAGCGCGGCGAACACGGCAAGGCGTGATGAACGCATGGTGGGGAGTCCTTTCGTTCGGTGCGTGGTTGCGTGCTGATACGCGCCCACGGAAAGGACCGGTTCGGTGCCTGCGCGCCAGGTCAATCGCGCTGATCAGCGCGCTTGCCGCCCGCCAGCTGCCAGCGCCGCCACGGCCACACGCCGTCCATCTCCACCTCGAGCGAGAAGCTCAGCAGGATGCGGATGACGACGATGCCGCCGAGCACGCCCACGCTCTCCAGTGTCGGGTCGACGATGATCGTCCGCACGATGTCGGCGACGATGAGCACCTCGAGGCCGAGGAGGATCGCGCGCCCGAGATTGCGGCGCAGCTCCTCGTAGGGGCGATCGATCGCGTCGGCCCGCAACGCACGCGGCACGAACGCCGCCAGCGCGGCCAGACCGCCCAGCACCATGATCGCGGCGCCGACGGCTTCGACGACGCGCACGACGTCGGAGATCGTGTGCTCGTAGTCCACGGACGCGAACCGTACGCCGCCGGCCGGAGGGTCCCGGAACGCGAACCGGCCCGTCGGGTGCGGGCCGGTCCAGGATGCTGCATGTGTATCGGGGCGCCCGGATTTGAACCGGGGACCTCGCCGACCCGAACGGCGCGCGCTACCAGGCTGCGCCACGCCCCGAAGGACCAACGAGGATAGCCGCTGAGGGGTGGGCGGGGCGTTCCGGCCCCGCGCCCGTTCAGCCCGAGCCCGCGACGGCCTTGAAGTACCGGACGGCCAGCCCGGTGATGAGCGTCTGGAACGCCTGCTCGACGCTGACCTTCTCGCGCGCGGCGTACCCGGTGAGACCCCGCTTCTCGATCTCCTCGCTCTGCGCGATGACGTCGTCG
>SYBY01000199.1 GCA_005788585.1 Actinomycetota bacterium
ATCCGCCTGAACCGCATGCGCGGGCGGCACACGAAGTGGATCCTCGGCACCGACCACGCGGGCATCGCGACGCAGCGGCAGGTCGAGAAGCGCCTGGAGGGGGAGGGGACGAGCCGCGAGGCCGTCGGCCGCGACGAGTTCAACCGCCGGGTGTGGGAGTGGCGCGAGGAGTTCGGCGGCACGATCATCGAGCAGTTCAAGCGGCTCGGCGCGACGTGCGACTTCGACGACGAGCGCTTCACCATGGACGACCAGTACGTCGCGGCCGTCCAGAAGGTCTTCGTCGACCTCTACGAGCAGGGCCTGATCTACCGCGACAACTACATGGTCAATTGGGACCCGGGCCTGCAGACGGCGGTCTCCGACCTCGAGGTCGAGGAGCGCGAGGGCATCGTCGACACGCTCTACTCGATCGCCTATCCGCTGGCCGACGGCGACGGGGAGCTGGTCGTCGCCACGGTGCGCCCCGAGACGATGCTCGCCGACACGGCCGTCGCCGTGCATCCGGACGACGAGCGCTACCAGCGCTTCATCGGCAAGGAGGTCGTGCTGCCCATCGTGGGGCGCCGCCTGCCGATCATCGCCGATGAGTACGTCAAGACCGACTTCGGCACCGGCTGCCTGAAGATCACGCCGGGACACGACCCCAACGACTTCGAGATCGGCCGCAGGCACGGGCTCGAGGAGATCTCGGTCATCGGCGAGGACGGCCTCATGACCGCCGCCGCGGGCGAGGACTTCGCCGGCCTGACCGTCGAGGAGGCGCAGGCCGCGGTCGTCGCCCGGCTCGACGCCGAAGGCAGCATCCGCGAGCGCGAGGCCTACGAGCACACCGTCCCGTTCAGCCACCGGTCGGGCGCGCGGATCGAGCCGCTCATCAGCCTGCAGTGGTTCATGAACATGGGCGGCCTGGCGCAGCCGGCGATCGACGTCGTGCGGGACGGGCGGGTGCGGATCCATCCCGAGTCGCAGTCACGCCGCTACATCGACTGGCTGGAGAACATCCGCCCGTGGTGCGTGAGCCGCCAGCTGTGGTGGGGCCACCAGATTCCCGTGTGGTACCGCGGCGAGGAGACCTACGTCGGGACCACCCCGCCGGAGGGTGACGGCTGGGAGCGCGACCCGGACGTGCTCGATACGTGGTTCAGCAGTGCGCTGTGGCCGTTCGCCACGCTGGGATGGCCCGAGGAAACGCCCGAATTGCAGGCCTTTTACCCGACGAACGTGCTGAGCACCGCGCGCGACATTCTCTTCCTGTGGGTGGCGCGCATGGTGATGATGGGCCTGCGCTTCCCCGGGCAGATCCCGTTCGAGGACGTCTACATCCACTCGGTCATCCAGGCGCCCGACGGCCGTCGGATGAGCAAGTCGCTGGGCACCGGCATCGATCCGCTCGACCTCATCGACGGCGGCCCGCGCCCGCCTGTCTTTCCCCAGGGCGGCGACTTCCCGGCCTACGGCGCCGACGCCGTGCGCTTCGGTCTCCTGGCCCTGTCCTCGACGCAGGACGTGCGCTTCAGCGAGGAGAAGATCGAGCAGGGGCGAGCACTCACGAACAAGCTCTTCAACGCCTCGCGGTTCGTGCTCCTCCAGGTCGACGCCGACGCGAACGCGGCACCTCGCCCGCGCACCATCGAGGACCGCTGGATGCTCTCGCGCCTGCAGCGCGCAAAGGCCGAGTTCGCCGCGCGGATCGACGGCTTCGACTTCGCGAAGGCGGCGCTCGGGCTCTACGAGTTCGTGTTCGACGAACTCTGCGACTGGTACCTGGAGATGGTCAAGCCGCGGCTGTACGCCGAGGACGATCCGGAGGGGAAGGCCGACCTCTCGGCGACGCTGCTGCACGTGGTCGCCGAGACGCTGGCGCTGGCGCATCCGATCATCCCGTTCGTCACCGAGGAGATCTGGGCGCTGCTGCCCGAGGGCGCACGGGGCGGGCACGACCTGCTCGCCGCGGGCCCGTTCCCGGCGGTCGACGATGCGCTGTCCGACGACGGTGCCGAGACCGCGGTGGCGCGCGCCATCGGCGCGGTGACCGCCGTGCGCGGCTGGCGCGACCGCGTGGGCGTGCGCCCCGGTGCCGTGCTCCCGGCGCGGCTGCCTGCGGGCTACGAGGACGTCGCGGCGCTGGTCGCCGGCCTCGCCCGTCTGGATCTGGCCGCCGGAGACGGTGCGAGCCCGATCGCGGGCGTCGCGGTGCCCGGCGGGGCCGTCGACCTGCTCCCCAGCGACGAGGTGGACCTCGACGCCGCGCGCGGACGGGTGGACGCCGAGCGCGGCCGGCTGCAGGGCGAGATCAAGCGTGCGGAGGGCAAGCTGGCCAACGAGACGTTCGTCGCCAAGGCCCCGCCCGCCGTGGTGCAGGAGGAGCGCGACAAGCTCACGCGGCTGCGGGCGGAGCTCGATCAGCTGGACGAGGTCTGATGGACGCGCGTCCCGTGGCTGACGATTCCGGCGCGCATGAAGCCGAGCGTTGGCTGCTGTCGCTCGAGCTGTTCGGCATGCGCTTCGGCCTGGACCGCATGCGCCGGCTGCTCACCGCGCTGGGCTCGCCCCAGGACCGCTACGGCGCCATCCACGTCGTGGGCACGAATGGGAAGTCGTCGACCACGCGGATGATCGCGGCGCTGCTCGAGCGCCACGGCGTGCGGGCGGGCAGCTACCTGTCGCCGCACCTCGTCTCGTTCGCCGAGCGCATCCGCGTGGGGGACACGGATATCGGCGACGACGCGTTCGCTGCCGCGGTCGCACGTGCGCGCACGGCCACCGAGCGCGTCGATCGCACGCTCGAGGGTGACGACCGGGTCACGCAGTTCGAGGCGCTCACGGCGGCCGCGCTCGACGAGCTCGCCCGCCAGCGCGTGGAGGTCGCCGTGGTCGAGGCGGGCCTCGGGGGCCGGTACGACGCCACGAACGTCCTCGACGCACCCGTCGTGGTCCTGACGAACGTCGGCCTGGAGCACACCCGCTGGCTGGGCCCGACCGTGGCGGACATCGCGCGGGAGAAGCTCGCCGTCGTCCCGCCAGGCGGCACGCTCGTGCTCGGCGCCGATCTGCATCCCGACGCGCGCCGCGAGGCCGACGCGGTCGCCGAGCGGCAGGGCGCGACCATCGTCGCTGCGCCCGCCGATCCGGGTGTCCCGGTGCACGCCCTCGGGGGCTTCCAGCGGCGGAACTTCGCGGCGGCCATGGAGGCGGCACGCGCGTGGCTGGGCCGGCTCGATCCCGAGGCGGTACGGGCTGCCGCCGCGCAGGTCGCCGTGCCGGGGCGCTTTCAGCTCGTGGCTCGCAGCCCGGACACGATCCTCGACGGCGCCCACAACCCCGGAGGCATGGAGGCGCTGGCGGCCTCGCTGCCGGAGTACCTCGCCGGACGGCCGCTGACGGCCGTCCTCAGCGTCCTGGACGACAAGGACGCGGCGGCGATGCTGGCCGCGTTGCTGCCACACTGCGCGCACGTGGTGGTCACGAGCAACGCGAATCCCCGGGCGCTCAGCCCCGCGACCCTGGAGTCGCTGACGGCGCAGATCGGCGCCGTGTCGGTCGAGCGTGAGCCCGACCCCAAGCGGGCACTGGCCCGTGCCCGTCAGGTCGCCGGACCGGACGGCGTGGTCCTCGCGACCGGCTCGATCTACCTCATCGCGGACCTGCTGCGCGAGTCCGGCGATCGCCGGGTGAGCATGCTGTGAACGAGGACGACGGCCCCAACCCGCTGGCGCTCATCGCGGCCGTTGCGCTCATCGTCGCGATCGTCATCCTGGTCTTCTTCGCGCTCGGGTATCTGCTCGGGCGACTGTTCCTGTAGTCCCGTCCTCTAGGCTCTCTGACCTCATGCTTGCTGTCTTCGGGATCGAATCCGACGAGCTGAACCTCGCGGTCAACCTCCTTCTGCTGTTCCTCGCCGTCGTCTACCTGTCGCTCGTCTACTGGACGTACGCGGACGCGAGGCGGCGGATCGACGACGCGATGCTGGTCGGCTGCGCGGTCGTCGCGGCGATCATCTTCCCCTTCGTGGGCGTGATCGTGTACATGATCGTGCGCCCGCCGGAGTTCCTCGAAGACGTCCGCGAGCGCGAGCTCGAGATGCAGGCGGCCGAGGCGCGCCTGCACCAGCTCAGCTACCTCGCGTGCCCGCACTGCAGCTACGAGGTCAAGGAGGACTGGCTGCGCTGCCCGTCCTGCACGCGCAAGCTGCGCGACCCCTGCAGCAACTGCAGCAAGCCGCTCGACCCCGAGTGGCGGCTGTGCCCGTTCTGCGAGGCAGACGTCGCGGGGGCGCCCACCGCGCGCCGGCGCCGGCGTCGTGGCGGGTCGGGCGACGAGCAGTCGACGTCCGAGCGCACCGCAGTCGACTCGTAGTGCCGGAGGTCCGCGAGCTGGAGGCGGGCGTGTCGCATCTCGCGGCGCCCGCGCTGCTCGAGCTCCGGCCGCACCTGCGGACCGCGGACGAGCTGACCGATCGGGTCGAGGCGCTGCGCGCCGGCGGATACCGCGTGGCCGCGTCGTTCGAGCCCGGGGAGGAGGCGGCTGCGGCGGCCGCCGGGTTCCGCGTGGCGGAGAACCTGCACATGGGCCGCCACCTCTACGTCGACGACCTCGTGACACGGGCGGCCATGCGCGGTCGGGGGCACGCCGACGCGCTCTTCGCGTGGCTGGAGACCGAGGCTCGTGCGCAGGGCTGTGCCGTGCTGCACCTCGACTCCGGCGTCCAGGCCGAGCGTGAGGACGCCCACCGGTTCTACTTCCGCCACGGCATGCGCATCGCGTCGTACCACTTCAGCCGCGTGCTGAACTGATTCGGCCTTCAGGCCGGGCTGCTACTCCGTAGGGCGTGGCTCACCGCGTTCGCAGCTCGCTGGCGATCCTCGCCGTGCTCCTCGCGTCCGTCGCGGGGGCGGCGCTCGCGCTGGAGACGTACACCCAGGAGCGCACGCTGTCCGTCGGCACGGTCGATCTGAACGTCGACCTCGGTCACGCGGGCGCGCTGGACCTCTACGTGCCGCTCGTCGACTGGGGCGTGCGCTTCGACGCGGTGCGGCTGCCGGTACGCGTCAAGCTCGACGTCCGGTCGCTGGACCGCGAGGTGCTCGCCGGAGCGGCGGGCGGGGAGGTCCCGGCGGTGCAGGAGCTGCGGGCCGAGGCCACGGACGCGCTGACGAGCTACCTGCGCACCCTCATCGTCGTCGTGGCGCTCGCGTCGCTGGCGGCCGGGATGCTCGTGGCGCTCGCGCTGCGCAGCGGCCACGTCGCGCCCCTGCGGCGCCTGATGCTGGTCGCCGCGGGCGGCGCGGTGCTCTGCACGGCCGTGACGGTCATCCTGCTGCCTCCACGCGGCGATCTGGACGACCCCGAGTACTACGCCAACGGACCGGACATCCCCGTCGCGCTGCAGACCCTGGAGACGCTCAGGCGCTCCGGAGACGTGCTCGGCGACGAGCTCGACGCGCAGCTCCTGGGGCTGGCGCGCCTCGTGCAGTCCCCCGGCCGGCGACGGCCCATCGAGGCGGGGCCCCGCATGGTGGTCGCCTCCGACCTCCACAACAACGTGCTGGCGGTGCCGACGCTCGAACGGGCGGCGCGCGACGCACTCGTCCTGTTCGCAGGCGACCTCACCGACCGCGGCACGCCGCTGGAGAGCGCAGCCACGCGGCGGATCGTCTCGGCGGGCGGTCGGTTCGTCGCCGTCAGCGGCAATCACGACTCGGACACCTCCATGCGCCGGCTGGCCCGCGAGGGGGCGGTCGTCCTGACGCGGCACGGGCGGTATCTGCCCGGGGTCGGCTACGGCACGCGGGTCGTCACGGTCCGCGGCGTGCGCATCGCCGGGTACGACAGCCCGAACGAACGGCGCGCCGTGGACGACTACGCCGATCGCGGCGCGTCGGTCACGCAGGGGCAGCGCCAGGCGTTCAGCGCGTGGCTGCGCCGGCTCCTGAACGCCCGGACCGTCGACGTCGTGATGGTCCACGAGCCCGAGCTCGCCGCCGATGCGGTGGCCGAGCTGCGCCGCGAACCCCGGGTGCGCCCGCCGGTCGTGGTGACCGGGCACACCCACCGCCAGCGTGTCGTCAACGGGCGCGGCGTGCTGGAGGTCAACGGCGGCACGCTGGGCGCCGGGGGCACCGGCAACCTCGCCGAGCCCGAGGCCGACGCGCTCGGCCTCGCGGTGCTGCGCTACGAGATCGACCCGTTCCGCGTCCTCGCGGTCGACACCGTCCGGATCGACCCGCAGTCCGGATCGGCCAGCGCGCAGCGCCTGCGCCTGCGCTGACGTACCCTTCACGGCCGCCACCCCAGCCTTCCAGGAGACACGCATGGCCATCGAGAAGACCCTCATCCTCGTCAAGCCCGACGCCTTCGCGCGCGGCCTCACCGGCGAGATCCTCGCCCGCTTCGAGCGCAAGGGCCTGAAGATCGCCGCGCTGAAGCAGACGACGCTGTCCGTCGAGATCGCCGAGACGCACTACGGCGAGCACCAGGGCAAGCCGTTCTTCGGCGCGCTCGTCGAGTTCATCACCTCCGGCCCGCTCGTCGCCGCGATCCTCGAGGGCGAGAACGCCATCAAGGCCGCCCGCCAGGTCATCGGCGCGACGAATCCGCTCGAGGCCGCGCCCGGCTCGATCCGCGGCGACTTCGCGATCGAGGTCGGCACGAACCTCGTGCACGGCTCGGACTCGCCGGAGGCAGGCGTCCGGGAAGCTGGCATTTTCTTCCCGTAGGTAACGCCCAGGGCGAAGCCCGTAGGGGCGCAGTTTCCCCATCCGCGAATCGCCACTAGCGCGTGACCACCCTCATCCTCGCCAGCGCGTCGCCGCAGCGGCGCGCCATCCTCACCCAGCTCGGGCTCACGTTCGAGGTCGTCGCGGCCGACGTGCCCGAGCTGGAGCAGGGCGACCCCGTCGAGGTCGTGTGTGAGAACGCGCGCCGCAAGGCCCGCGCGGTCGCGCAGCGTCGCGGCCACGCGTCCGACGAGCTCGTGATCGGCGTCGACACGGAGGTCCACCTCGACGGCGAGATCTTCGGCAAGCCCGCCGACGCCGCGGATGCCCGGGCCATGCTGGGCCGCCTGAACGGCCGGACGCACGAGGTCCACAGCGGCCTCGCGCTCGTCCGGGGCGAGGACGAGCAGGTCCACCACGACGTCACTCGTGTGACCTTTCGCACGCTCACCGACGACCAGATCGCCGACTACGTGGACCTCGGCGAGTGGGAGGGCCGCGCAGGCGGGTTCGCCATCCAGCTCCGCGGCGCCGCGCTGATACGCCGGATCGAGGGCGACTACCTCAACGTCGTCGGCCTTCCGGTGGCTGCATGTCTCGATGCGGCGCCCGAGCTGATGCGGGCCTCTCGCTAGACTCACCGCGACGTCGTGCCCGACGCGCCCAGGTCTCCTGGGCGCGCTGGCTTTGCAGGGCATTTCGTCTCCGAACCCATGGGCGTC
>SYBY01000200.1 GCA_005788585.1 Actinomycetota bacterium
CGGTCATCGTCGAGGTCCGGCGCGGCGACGCCTGGGTGCCGGCGGCGACGCTCACCGCCGGGGCGAACCGCGTGTTCACCGGGCGCCTGCGTGCTGGCCCGAACGTCACACTGCGCGCCCGGCAGGGGACCGACGCGAGCCTCAGCTGGCGGACGCAGTAGCGCCGCGCCGCGAGGGCGGCGGGCGGCGGCTCGTCAGCCGCGCGGACGGGCCGCGTGCGATGGCGTCGCGCATGAGGTGATCGAGCTTCTCCGCGGCCGCGCGCGGGAGCAGGTGCTCGACGACGTTCGCGCGCCCCGTCTCGGCGAGCCGCGCACGCAGCGCCGGGTCGGCGTGGTACTCCGCGAGGATGCCGGCCAGCGCGACATCGTCCCCCTCGGGGAACACCCGCCCGCCGCCGGTCAGCTCGATGACCCACGGGATCGCCCCCGACGACGACCCGATCACCGGCGTACCGCAGAGCAGCGCCTCGGCGAGCACCTTGCCGAACTGCTCGGCCCACGTCGGCTGCGTCCGCGACGGCAGGACCAGCACGTCCATCTCGGCGTACCAGCGCGGCAGGTCGTCGGGGCGCTGGTTGGGCGGCACGAGCTCCAGGGTCCCGCGCCCGAGGTCGGCAGAGGCCAGCTCGTCGCGCAGCGGGCCGTTGCCCGCCACGAGGAACCGGAACGGGAAGTCCAGCCGCGCGACCGCCGCGATCAGGTCCCGGATGCCCTTCTGCTCGATGAGCCGGCCCGCGAAGCCGATGGTGAAAGGCTTCCCGCCCACCCCGCCATCCCGGCGCGGCGGCTGATCCCACTCGGGGATCGTGTGCGGCACGACGTCCGCGGGCGCCGTCGCCCCCCAGTCACGCAGCTGCGCGGCGCCGCCGGGCGAGCGGGCGGCGATGAAGTCCAGCCGCGGGATGGTCAGCGCCCGGATGACCTTCGCCGGCCACGGCAGCGGGCGGTCGAGGTTCTCGTCGCCCTGCACCCCCCACGGGATGCCGTGGCGCCACGCCAGCTGGCCCCACTGCAGCGCCGAGACCGAGAACGCCTCGTGCTCGAGGAAGATGACGTCGGGCCGGTGCGGCTCGCGGATCCAGCGGGTCAGCGGGCTGACGTACGTGTGCTTCTGGATGTCCCCGGGCTTGACGATCCGCGCCCGGCCGAAGCGCCCGGTGAAGCCCTCGAGGCACTGCGGCGTGTAGCCGTCGGGCGTGTAGTCGTCGGCCCAGCGGTTGGGCACGACGATCGAGACATCCCACCCGCGGTCGGCGAGCCGGATGTACACGAGCTGGTTGTGGATCACCGTGTTCGGGTGGCCCGTGACCAGGACCCTGGGAGGCCGCTCGGTTATCGGAGGACCTCGGCGCGCACGATGCGCGTCACGGTAGCTCAGGTCCCGCCGGGGTGTCGTCCAGCACGAGCAGGCGCGGGCTGTCGGTGACGGGGAGCTCGACGACGAGCCACTCGTCGCCCTCGTCAGAGACGATGTCGACGGGCACGGTGTCCCCGGTCAGCGGGTCGACCGCGCTGGCGCGCACATGTTCGGTGTCGAGGCCGCCGAGCGTCAGCTGGTAGCGCTCCTCGGGCAGATCGAACCGCGCCGCGCCGGCCTGCGGGTCATACACGCGCGCGAGGTTGCGGGTCATCACGTAGACGGGCACGACGAAGCGACGGTCCGACGCCTGGAACGGGAAGACGGCGAGCACGTCGCGGTCGCGCAGGTCGGGGTGTTCCGCTGAGCCGTTCCCGGTGAACTGGGTCCGCCCGCCGTAGTCCCCGATCGACGCGAGGGTCAGGCGGCGTGCCGTCGTGACCTCCTGCTCGCCGAAGGTCGTGACCAGGCGGCGCACGCCGTCCATCACCGGTCCGCCCGTCTCATCTCCCGGGTAGTCGCCGGTCTCGCGCAGCAGGCGCCAGAAGTCGCCGCCGACCAGCCCCCAGTCTTCGCCGGCCGCCGCGTAGAAGTCGATCTGGGTCATCCCCTTGTGGACAAACGAGACGAGTGTGCGCAGGGCGGCCTTCGCACGGATGCGCGCGGTGTCGTCGTCGGACAGCGTCAGCCCGAGGCCGCCCGGGTCTTGCGCCCAGCCCGTCTCCAGGCCGATCTCGGTCATCCAGAACTCGGGGACCCGGCCGTCGGGCGCGGCGACCGTCCGCCCGTGGGCGGTGCGCGAAGGCAGCGGCAGGTCGCGGTAGTCGAAGCGCTCGGTCCAGGGCGCGAGGTCGCGCACGATCGTCTCCGTGGCGATCCCGGTGAGCGCGAACTCGGGGAAGAAGGTGTCGTAGTGCGGCACGTGCGTGTCGGTCCACAGGGTCCGGCCGTCGTGGGTCGCCGAGGTCCCGGCAACCTGTCCCGTCGCGCCAACCGGCTGCGTCTCCCGGAGATGGTCGGGCTCGGGGAGCTGCATCGTCTGCGGGAACCGGAGGTTGCGCGGGTAGTAGTGCTTGCTCAGGGCATCGAGGCCCGCGGGCGATGTCTCGCCGCTGTCCCAGGGCCGCTGCGACGCGAAGCCGTTGGTGATCCGCACGCCCGCGAGATCGCTGCCCGCGTCGCGGATCTGCGCGACCGTGCGGTCGACGATCACCTGGTCCGGGAGCCCCTGGGCGAACGCCGGCTCGTCGAAGTAGTTGTTGATGTCCCAGAACGCCGCGTTGAGGTTGAGCTCGTTGGAGATCTCGACGTCGAACGCCGTGGTGCCGAGCATCGCGCGCACGAAACCCGTCGTCGCCTCGACGTACGCAAGCCAGCCCCGGAGGGTCTCCTCGCTGAACGGGTTTGGGTCGCCGGGCTCCTCACCGTCCTCGCTGTCGTACACCGGCGGCGAGAACGGCAGGTACTTCAGCACCGTGGCCTTTAGCGTGCCGCCCTCGGGCGCGACGACGCGCCCCTGCTCTTCCTCATCGGTGGCCCCCGGCAGCCGGGGGAGCACCAGCGGCTTGGACAGCACCGCGACATGGCCCGGCTTCATCTCCGTGATGAGCGCCTCGGCCCCGAAGCGCCAGTCGAAGCCGGTGTACCGCGGGATGACCTTCGCGGCGCTCTCCGGTGTGAGGACGACCTCCCGCGCGCCGTTCATCACCGCCTCCTCCACCTCGAGCTCGAGACCGAACGACGGCGCCGGCCGCTGGTCGTTGCTGTTGAGCAGGATGAGCGGGCGCAGTCCGGCGTCGCGGACCGCGCACAGCGCCTGCTCGAACCGCTCGCGGTGGATGAGCCGGCTGGGGTCCTCGTAGGCGTAGTCGCCCCACGGGATCTCGATGCGCGCGCGTCGGAAGCCGTTGGCGGCGACCAGCCGGGCGACCGCCGAGACATCGGCCTGCTCCGCGTTGAGGTTGATGCCGACGGCGTCACGCAGGCGACGTGCCGGCGGCGTGTCGAGGTAGGCGCGCCAGGGCTGCAGCCAGTGGGAGCGGGTGAGGAACGGCAGCCACCGCAGGTGGTGTTCGTCGATCGGCCGGTCTACCACCCCCGCGAAAGGCGTACCCCCGGACGGCGCGGGCGCAGGTGCGAGGCCTGGGTCCGGAGCAGCGGCCGGCGGTGGCAACTCGGCGGGAGGCTCGGGCGGGTCCGCCATGCGGGGTCGCGGCCGGCAGGCCGGCTCGGCCGGAACTGAATTCTCGTCTTCTAA
>SYBY01000201.1 GCA_005788585.1 Actinomycetota bacterium
CTTCCAGTACGCGCTCGCGTTCGACGAGCAGCGCGACGACGACGAGGTCTTCGATCTCGACGGCCTGAAGATCCTCGTGGACAAGCCGTCGCTGCCCTACGTCAAGGGCTCGGTCATCGACTACGTCGACTCGCTCACCGGCGCCGGCTTCAAGGTCGACAACCCGAACGTCATCGCGGCCTGCGGCTGCGGCTCGTCGTTCCGGGTGGCCGACGAGGAAGAGGTCTCGGCGGTCTGACCGTCGCCGTGCGCGGCACGCTTGCCGCGCTGCTGGTCGCCGTCGCCGCACTCACCGGGTGCGGCGGCTCCGACGAGGAGCCCACGCCCACGCCGCCTGCGCCGGAGCGTCCGGCGCTCGAGGTCGGGGTGCTCGAGGGCAACCCGAACCTGCTGTCCCCCGGGACGGTGCCCGCGGAGTTCGTCGCGTGGCGCGACCGCCTCGCCGCCCTGCGCCCGCGCTACGTGCGGGTGCTCGTCGACTGGGAGAAGCTCCAGCCCGATCCCGCCGTGCCGCCGCGGTTCGACCTGCCCAACGACGGGTGCATGCGCGGCGGTCCGCCGTGTGCGCCGCACAACGGCATCAGGGACGTGCTCGGCGCCCTGGCCGCCCGGCGATCCGCGGGCGAGCGCGGCTGGGAGCCGGTGGTCGTCATCTACGGCACGCCGGCGTGGGCGGCTCGCGAGCCGCGCGCCGCCACCCCGCGCGGGGGCGACTGCGGGGTGTCGGACCGTGCCCGGGAGCCCGATCCCGCCGCGTACGTCGCGCTCGTGCGCGCCCTGCGCGAGGAGGCCCGGGCGGCCGGGGTGCCGATCCGCTGGTGGGCCCCGTGGAACGAGCCCAACCACCCCGCGTTCCTGGCCCCGCAACGCGAGCGATGCGACGAGGACAGCCCGTCGACCTCCGCGGCCCGGTACGCCCGCATCGTCGACGCGTTCCGCGCCGACCAGCAGCCGGGCGAACGCATCCTGCTCGGGGAGACGGCGGGCTACGACGCGCCGCGGCCGTCGGCGAGCTCGGTGACCGAGTTCATCGACGATCTCCCGCGGGACACGGTGTGCTCGACGTCGGTCTGGGCCCAGCACGTGTACGTGGCGCAGCCCGGGGGTGACGGCGCGTCTGCGTCGGGCGCGCCGCTCGCCGGTGACGCCGACGCCTCCGGCAGTCCCGAGCTGATGCGTGCCGTGCTGGCCGCACTGGACCGCCACGACTGCCCGCGCGCCCACCACCTCTGGCTCACCGAGACCGGGGCGGGCGGGCCGCGGCCGGGCCGCGAGCGCCCGGTCGACGCGGCGTCCCTCGACGCCGCGTGCGAGGCGATGGCCGACGCGCTCTCCTCCTGGCGCGACGACCCGCGGGTCGACGTCGCCTTCCAGTACTCGTTCCGCGAGGACCCGGCGTTCCCGGTGGGCCTCACCGACGCGCGGATGACGACGCTCTACGCGCCATACGGGGCCTGGCGGGCCGCCGCGACGGCCGACGCGGCGCCGGACGGGTGTAACTCACCCTCAGGTTGAGGGTGAGGCTACGTCGATCCGGCCGAGCCGCGGCGTCATCCCGAACAGCGAAAACCCCAGGAAATCCGAGAAATGCGGATGGTCGGGCGCATGGAAGTCCGTCGACCCCGTGGTCAGCAGGCCGAGCTCGTCGGCGAGCGTGACGAGCTGGCGCGTCTGCGACTCGTCGTGGGTCGCGTAGAACGCCTCGACCCCGTCGAGCCCCGCCGCGGCGAACCGCCGCAGGGTTCGCTCCACGTCCTCGGGCTCCGGGATGTCCCAGAACGGGTGGGCCCAGACCGCCAGCCCGCCGGCGGCGTGCACGACGTCGATCGCGTCGGGCACCGTCGGCATCGTCCGCCCCCGGAACGCCGGGGTCCCCTCGATGAGATACGCCTCGAGCACCGCCCCGAACGACCCGAGGCCCTCCGCACGCAGCCGGTCGGCGTTGTCCGGGTGCTCGAAGACGGCCCGCGCCAGGTGCGGGCGTCCCGGGGCCTTGCGCCCCGCCAGGATCGCGTCGTCCACGGCCCATCCGAGGTCGCGCATCGCGTCGGCCATGCGGCCCATGCGCGCGCCCCGGTCGGCGCGGAAGGTCTCCAGCGATGCCGCGAGACCCGGGTCGGCGGGATCGAAGGCGTAGCCCAGCAGGTGCAGGTCGGGCCCCGCGTCGTCGACCGTCGACAGCTCGACGCCTGGGACGACCGCGACGCCGTGCGTGCGCCCGGCCTCCATCGCCTCGGCCACGCCGTCGACGGTGTCGTGATCGGTCAATGCGAGCAGCCGGACGCCCGCCGCGGCCGCGCGGGCCACGACCTCGGCGGGGGGCAGCGCGCCGTCCGAGCACGTCGAATGGGCCTGCAGATCGAAGTCCGGGCCCGGCACGGGGTCAGTCCCCGTCGACGGGTGTCGCGTCCAGCGAGCGCCACAGGAAGCGGCACGCCAGCGTCCGGTGCGGCCGCCACGGTTCGGCGAGCTCCGTGAGCTCACCCCGCAGCGGCGCCTCGGAGAGGAGATACGCCTTCTGCACGGCGCGCCGTACGCCGAGGTCCCCCCAGGCCAGGACGTCCGGCCGGCGCAGGTGGAACATGAGGTACATGTGGGCGCTCCACTCGCCGATGCCCTTCACGGCCACGAGCTCGCTGATGATCTCGTCGTCGTCGAGCTCGGCGATGCGCTCGAGGTCGAGCGTGCCGCTCTGCACGTGCTCGGCCAGGGACCGCAGGAAGCTGACCTTCATCCGGGACAGCCCCGCGGCGGCGCGCAGCTCCTCGGGATCGTCGGCGAGCACCTGTTCCGGGCTCGGGGTCCGGCCGTCGAAGCGCGCGGTCAGGCGCAGGTAGATCGCGCGCGCCGCCTTCGTCGAGAGCTGCTGGCCGACGATCGAGCGCACGAGCGCGCCGTAGTGGTCCTCCGGGCGGCCACGCGACTCGGCTTCGTCCTCGTCGGCCGGCAGCGGGCCCACGCGGTCGATGAGCGACCCCAGGATCGGGTCGGCGGCCCGCAGGTGGGCGACGCCGTCATCGGCGGGCACTAGGCCTGCGTGCTCGGCTCGACCGACACGGCCTCGCCGTCGAGCGCGTTCAGGGCGCGCTCGACCGACGCGGCGATGCAGGTGAACGTCGGCGTGTCCTGCTTGGTGTACGCCGACGCCTCCGTCGTGCGCAGGCGCTGGACGAGGTCGAGGAAGTCGGCGGGGTTGTCGGTCTCGAACGCGACGACGAACTCCTGGTCGTCGAGGCCGAACGAGTACGACGTGTTCAGGTCGATGTCCGGGTACTCACGGCCGACGGTGATGTGCTCCTGCATGATCCGCCAGCGCTCCTTGGCGTCCAGCCCGTACCACTCGCGGTTCTTGATGAACGGGTAGACGAAGAGGTACTTCGAGTGCGCCTCGTGGACCTGCAGACGCGTCTCGTCGGAGTACTCCGACTCCTTCGTCAGCGCGAGGTACGAGTACGGGATATGGGCCCACTTCATGAGGCCGGACTGCGCGAGGACGACGTGGAACTCGTGGATGCGCTCGAGGTTCTCGGCCTGGCTGAGCAGCATCATGTCGGTGTCGCCGCGGGTGCCCACGGTGGAGAACGCGCGCAGGAGGTGACCGTCGGCGAAATCGCTGCAGGCGGCGGCGAATTCGAGCTTGTGCTCGGCCCGTTCGTCGGCCTCGAGCCGGCGCCAGGCCGGGTCGAGCTTCAGGAACGTGTACTTCACGAAGTGACGGCGAGGCATGTCTTGCAGTCTA
>SYBY01000202.1 GCA_005788585.1 Actinomycetota bacterium
CGCCGGCTGCGGGCAGCACGGCGACCGGGCCCGCGCCCAGCGCGGCGCCGGCGGGCGCAGGCGTGACCGCGGCGGGGCGGGGCAGCACGAGGGTCGGTGCGCCGTCGTCGCCTCCGCCGGCCCACCCGTTGAAGCTCAGGACGTCGCGATCGAGGGCGCCGAGCGAGCCGGAGATCATCGCCAGGGCGATGATCAGCCCCGCCGCGACGGGCAGGTGCCGGCGCACGAAAGGACGCCGCTCGCCCCCGAGGGTCATCCCTCGGTCCCGGCGTCGGTCATCCGTCCGCTGCGCCGGGGCGATCCCCGTCTCGCGTCCATCCGTGCCCACGCGGGGAACATCGGCCGGAAACGCCCGGGAGACAAGGGGAAGTGCGCCACCTCACACAGCGCGCTTTTCCGGTGCGACCGCCGACATGAGCCCTGAACGGCCATCCAGGCAAACTTGGCGCGTTGGCGCTCGACTTGACGCGGTGTCAGGAGCGGTTGCGGCCCGAGCGGACGCGTCCGCCGGTCGTCCCGGATTCCGTCGCCGGCCCGCCGGGCGCGGTCACTCCGAGGACGCGCATGGCCTTCAGGCCGAGCGAGAGCTTCTCCCGCCCGTCCGTGGACCCGACGTCGAGACCCGACAGCTCGCGGACGCGTTCGAGGCGGTACCGAATGGTGTGCCGGTGCGTGAAGAGCTTCTGCGCGGTCCCCGCCACGTTCCCGTCGTTGTCGAGGAACGCGGCGACCGTCTGCACCAGGTCCGTCTCGTACTGCTCGTCGTAGGCGACGAGCGGCTCGACGGTCTCGCTGTAAAAGCGCTGGAGCTCGGCGGGGTCCTCGCTCATCGCCGACAGCAGGAGCCGGTACGCGCCGGTCTCCTCGAACGCCAGCGTCGGGTGGTCCTCGTCGCCCTCGGCGACGTTCGCCGCCAGCAGCGCCTCGTTCCCGGCACGCTGCAGCTCGGTCACGTCGCGTGCGAGCCGGCTGCGACCGACGGTGTACCCGTTGCCGGGCAGGCCGGCCTGGAGCTCGCGAAGCACCGCGTCGCCGGTCCGCGCAGCGACGTCCTCGTCTCCGCCGGGCACCAGCACGAGGATCTCCGCGGCGGGCGTCTCACGATCGGCGTGCGCGGCGACCGACCCCGGCGCGACGGCGCGCGCACCTCGCTCGACGGCGGCGAGCACCCGGGGACGCCAGCCGTCCTCGGTGGGCGCCATGCAGCGGGCGCGGGCCACGAGGATCGACGCGCCCTCACCCAGCTCGATGCCCAGGCTCTCGGCCTGGGCGAGCAGTTCGTCGCGATCGGTCAGCGTGCCGCCGAGCACGCCGTGCAGGAAAGTCGTGGCGGCCTCCTGGGACGCCCGCTCGGGAGCCCGGAGACGCTCGACCTCCGACGCGACGAGGGTCGTGACGAGCCGCAGCAAGGCCGTCGCCGGTTCACGGGGTCCGCGGAGCCTCAGCTCGCCGACGATGTCGTCGGCCACGCGCAGTTCCATCGTCCGGACGCCGCGCGCGCGCTCGATGAGCGCACGCTCGTCCGCCGAGGACCGCGCAGCCACCGCGAGGATCGCACCGGCCCGGTCCAGAACCACCAGGCTCATCTGGAGCGCCTTGGCAGCGGCCCGGACGACCTCGGGCAGACCGGCACCCGACTCGACCGCATCGGTGATCGCACCGAGGGCCTGCAGGTCGCCTGCGGGTGCGGTCTCGGGCGGTTCGGGCTCCGGTGTGGCCGGAGCGCCGATCTCCTGCGCGGGGACGGACATGGAGGAGAAAGTGTAGGGCCGCAGCGCCGAATCCGACGGCTGTGGCCTGCTATTGCCCTGCTATCCGGTCCCAGTAGAACGCGATCGCGACCCCGCCCAGCGCACCCACGACCACCAGGGTCGCCAGGACGTACAGCGTGAGAAACGACGCTGCGACGCGCTCCCAGATCCGGCTGTAGGACTGCCACGCCGGCACCACGAGCAGGCCGATCCAGGCGCTGATCGCGATCGCGCCGCACGTGCCGGCCACGAGGTAGATGATCGTCTGATTGCTCATTGCGGAACCCGGCGATTGTCGCGGATGTGGCTGACGACCAGCGCGATCGCGGCACAGCCCGCGAAGATCAGCGCGGCCTGCGCCCAGCCCGCCGCGACGTCCGACAGGTAGTGCACGCCGAGGTACACCCGGGTCGCCCCGACGATAGCGGCGAACACGATCGCGCCGACGATCACCGCAACCTTCCCCGCGAACGACGGAACCGCGCGCGCGAGCGCCACCGCCAGCGCGATCCACACGATCGCGTGCGCCGCATGGGCCGACGGGAAGGACCACCCGGCGGCATCGACCAGCGCGCCTGGCGGGCGGGGACGCTCGACCAGCTCCTTCGTGAGGTGGACCGCCGCCTGGCTGAGCATCAGGCCGAAGAGCAGGACGAACGCGTCGGCGAGCCGGCGGCGGGCAACGAGCACGGCGACGGCCGCGAGCGTCGCGACCGTGACGACGCCGAACGTGCCGAAGAGCGTGAGGATCTCCGCGGTGTCCACCCCCATCGACGTGCGCAGGTCCAGCGCGAGATCTATGGCCGCCTGGTCGCCGAAGGCCAGCGTCCGCTGACTCACGACCACGAGCAGCTCGATGAAGATGAACGCCCCGACCGCGGCGATCGCCATGACCGTCGTGAACTCCAGGCCCAGGCCGCCTGGGGTCACCCGCTGGATCGCGAACCACACCGGCCCCCGCAGGCGGGTGCCGATGGGCACGAGCACCCGCCGACTGACCCAGCGGATGGCCGGGGCGAAGGGCCGGACCACGGGACGCTCGAGCATGCGGTTCGCCCACGCGCGCGCCTCGTGGCGGCCCTCCTCGTCGCGCAGCTGGCGCACGAGCAGGATCGTCCCCACGACGATGACGATGACCGTGCCGAGCGCGAACGCACCACGGCTCGCGTACTCGGCGACGCGGTCGAAGCTCTGCCAGAAGATGTAGCCGAGCGTGGTGAACGTCGCAGCCCAGAGGCCGGCCCCGAGGATGTCGTACGGGATGAAGCGCTTGTAGGACATCCGCGACGCCCCGAGCACGAACGGCGCGACCGCGCGGACGACGCCCACGAACCGTCCGAGGAGGATCGTCGTGCCGCCGCGCCTCTCGAGGAACTTCTCGACCTGGATGAGGCGCTCCTCGGTGATCTGCACGCGCGGCCCGTGC
Organism: Actinomycetota bacterium; assembly: GCA_005788585.1. Next base: position 3,178 of record SYBY01000202.1, read on the forward strand.
TTGAGCAGGAAGTCGCGCCCGAGCCGGCGGCCGAGGAAGAACGACGTCGTGTCACCCGCCACCGCGGCGGCCCACACGATGAGGATGAGCGGGCCGAGGCGGATCTCGCCCTGTCCGGCGATGACCCCGCCGACGATCATCGCCGTCTCTCCCGGGGCGATGAGCCCCACGAAGGCGCCCGTCTCCAGGAACGCGAGCAGCCCGACGAACGCGTAGGTGTACGGGCCCAGGGCCTGGCCCAGGTCGGCGATCACCGTCTTGACGTTCGGCAGCTCGACCAGCCCGGCGCCGTACACCGCCATGCCCAGGACCGCGATGCCCAGGAGCACCAGCTCGCCGCGCCCGCGCTTCTTCCGCGTCGCGAACGCGAAGAGCGCGGCGACCACCGCGCCGAACAGCCACAGCGGCTTCACGGTCGCGCCTCCTCACCGGGCACCGGCCAGCGCCCTGCTGGTTCCCGGCCCAGCAGCCGGGCACCCGAAATCCCGGCGGGGAAGTCGGCGAGCTCGTCGAGCACCGGAGCCCAGTCGACGTCCGCGGGGAACAGGCCGACGACCGTCGGGCCGGAGCCGGAGACCATCGCGTGGACCGCACCGGCGTCGCGCAGCGCCTCGAGGGCGGCGGCGATCGGCGGGCACAGCGCCAGCGCTGCGTCCTGGAGATCGTTCGCCACCAGCCCGGCGGCGATCACGCCGTCCGCCGCCTCCGCGGCGGCGACCCGCGCGCGCAGGTCGTCAAGCTCGTCCGCCGGCCGGGCCCCGCCCCGGCGATCCAGTTCGGCGTAGACGGCACCCGCGCTGAGCTGCGCATCGAGCGGGAGCACCACGACGGCATGCGGTTCGTCCGCGACGCTCGGCGTCAGGCGCTCCCCGGCGCCCTCGGCCAGCACCCGCCCGCCGCGCACCTGGCTCGGCACGTCGGCGCCGAGCGGCTCGGCGATGCGCTCGAGCAGCGCCACGTCGTCGACGCCCGCAGC
>SYBY01000203.1 GCA_005788585.1 Actinomycetota bacterium
ACCGGCTGTGCGACTGGTTCGTCGCGAACAAGCGCCGGGAGTGGGAGGCCTACCGGCGCACGGTGACCGAGTTCGAACGCAAGGCGTATCTGCCCCTCCTATGAGCGATGCGTGGATCTACGGCGATGCGAACGGTCCGGCGGGCGCGACCGCCCGCCTCCTGGCGGAGCTCGGCTTCAGCCCGCATCGCCTCACGGCGAACGGGACGCTGCGGCCCGACGACGCACCCGGCCGGTCTCCCGCGCTCGTCGTGGTGGTGGGCCCCGTGGGTGACGTCTGCGAGCGGCTGAGCCAGGACGAGGAGCTGGCCGACGTCCCGGTGCTCGTCGCCGTCGAGCCCGAGCACCTCGACCTCGGCGAGGGCGTCGCCGACGGCCACGAGCTCCTCGTCCACCCGTTCAGCGCGGCCGAGCTGCACGCGCGGATCGCGCGGGCGCGCCGCGCGCTGCACGGCGTGGACCACGGTGACCTCGTCCGCTGCGGGTCGCTCGAGGTCAACCTCGCGACGTACCAGGTGACGATCGGCGGCAAGCCCGTCGACTTCACGTTCATGGAGTACGAGCTCCTGAAGTTCTTCGCCACCCACCCGGGTCGCGTCTTCTCGCGCGAGGCGCTGCTGAGCCGCGTGTGGGGCTACGACTACTACGGGGGCGCACGGACGGTCGACGTCCACGTCCGCCGGCTGCGGGCGAAGCTGGGGCAAGAGCACGCGGGGCGCATCAAGACGGTGCGCAGCGTCGGCTACCGCTGGGAGGGCGCATGACACCGACCGAGACCACCCCGAAGACGCCTGCCGGCCGCAGTCGCTACCCGGGCTTCCGGATGACGATCAAGGCGGTCGGCACCGGACCGCGGGGATCGCGCGCGCTGACCTACGACGAGGCTCGCGACGCGATGCGCGCGCTGCTGGCCGGCGAGGTCACGCCGTCCCAGGCGGGCGCGTTCCTCATCGCCATGCGCATGAAGGGCGAGGAGGCCGCGGAGCTCGCGGGGTTCACCCAGGCGCTGCGCGATGTGCGCCCGGCGCTCACCGCGTCACCCGGAGGCTCGCCCCTCGTGTCCAGCGCGGGGTCGTACGACGGCGTGGGCGAATCCCCGTCGCTGACCCTCGCCGCCGCGGTGCTCGCGGCGGCGGCCGGGGGCCGGGTCGTGACGCACTGCGGCGGGCTGCTTGGCCCGAAGTACGGGACGACGCCGCTCGACGTGCTCGCGGCGCTCGGCGGTCCGGCGCGGCCCACGGTCGAGGCGTCGCTGGAGATGCTCGAGCGCTCGGGCGCCGCCGTCGTCCACGCGGGCGAGGCGCTGCCGGGCTTCGACCGGCTGTGCGAGATCCGCGACGAGGTTGGCCTGCGTGGGCCGGTCCACAGCGCGGAGAAGCTCGTCGACCACTTCGGGGCCAAGCGGTTCGTCGTCGGGCACACGCACTCGACCTACACCGACAAGCTCGCCGCGGCGATGGACCTGCTCGGCGCCGAGCGGGCCGTGATCGTGCGCGGGATCGAGGGCTCCGACATCCTGCGGCCCGGGCGCCCCGCGGCGTTCGTCGGCAGCCAGCGGCTGGACCTGCCCGAGACGATGGGGATGGTGCTGCGCGGCGAGGGTGACGCCGAGCTCTCGGCCCAGCTGACCCGTGCGGTCCTCGCCGGCGACGAGGGCGGCGTCGCCGCGCGTGCCGTGGTTCTGAGCGCGGCGGTGCGGCTGTTCGCGGGCGGGGTCGCCGGCAGCGCGCGGGAGGGGATGGCGCTCGCCGAGGCGGCGATCGCCGACGGCCGCGGCAGCGAGGCGCTGGAACGGCTGCTGGACAGCTGAGCGTGCTGCGGTACGGTATGACAGGCGTCATACACGGCGTCGTCCTCGCTCATCCCCAGGAGCCCGCGCATGTCCCGCACCGACCTTCCGCCCGGCCCCCGCGAACCCACCGCGATCCAGACGCTGCGCTTCCTCACGCGGCCGGTGCCGTTCCTGGAGTCGTGCCGCCGCCGGTACGGCGGGCCGTTCGCCATCCGCCTCGCAGGCAACGTGCCGTTCGTCGTGCTGACCGACCCGCAGCACGTCAAGGAGCTCTTCGCCGTCGCGCCCGACGTGTTGCACCCGGGGGAGGGCGGGAAGGTCCTGGGCCCGATCATGGGCCGGCATTCGGTGCTCCTGCTCGACGAGGACGCGCACATGGAGCAGCGCAAGCTCATGCTCCCGGCGTTCCACGGCGAGAAGATGGCGGCGCTCACCGGTCTGCTCGAGGAGGTCACCGAACGGGCGATCGCATCGTGGCCGCGCGACGAGGAGGTCGCGCTGCACCCGCGGCTGCAGGCCGTGACGCTGGAGGTCATCCTGCGCGCGGTCTTCGGCTTCGACGAGGGCGCGCGGCTGGACCAGATGCGCACGCTGCTCGAGCGCTACCTCGTCGAGGGCGTCCACCCGGCCGTCATGCTGCCGCCGCTGCACTGGGACCTCGGGCCGCGTTCCCCGTGGGGCCGGTTCTCGCGCACGCGTGCGGAGACGCTCGCCCTCCTGGGCCGGGAGGTCGCCGAGCGGCGCGCGTCGGGTGGGGAGTCCGACGACGTGCTGTCGATGTTCCTCGCGGCCGAGCACTCGGACGGCTCGCCGATGCGCGACGAGGAGATCGTCGACGAGCTCATGACGCTGCTGGTGGCCGGGCACGAGACGACGGCGTCGTCGCTGTCGTTCGCCTGCGCCGACCTGGTGCGCAACCCGGGGGTCCTCGACCGGCTGACGGCGGCGATCGACGCGGGCGAGGACGAGTACCTCGACGCGACGATCACCGAGGCGCTGCGCCGCCGCCCGGTGCTCCCCTTCTCGCAGCCTCGCTTGGCGGTCAAGCCCGTCGAGATCGGCGGGCGCCGGTACGAGCCGGGGGTGGCGCTCACGGCGGGCATCTACCTCATCCAGCACGACCCGGCGATCTATCCCGAGCCCTACGCGTTCCGGCCGGAGCGCTGGCTCGGCGTGCGGCCGGGGACGTACACCTGGCTGCCGTTCGGCGGCGGCCGGCGGCGCTGCCTGGGCGCGAGCTTCGCGCAGCTGGAGATGAAGGTCGTGCTGCGCGAGCTGCTGCGGCAGACCACGCTCTCGTCGAGCGCGCCGCCGGAGCGGACCGCGCGGCGGCACATCACGGTGACGCCCGAGCGCGGGGCGCGGGTCACGCTGCGCGCGCGGACGCGCGAGCGGGAGGCTGTCCCGGCGTAGCGGCAGGCGGGACAGCCCGCCTCGCAACGAACTCGCAACACAACGGTCACGAACTCGACACCGCGCGTGCACGGCGCGGACACGGGCGTGTCGGAGGCTCCCGGTCACAAGCCATGACTGACTGCGGAGGACTGCGATGAGCGTGTTGACACGAGGCCGGTGGATCGACGACTGGAAGCCCGACGACGAGGAGTTCTGGGAGGCGGAGGGCAAGACGATCGCGCGGAAGAACCTCGCGTTCAGCGTCTTCGCCGAGAACCTCGGGTTCTGCATCTGGGTCCTGTGGACCATCATCGTCATCAACCTGGGCAACGTCGGGATCGAGCTGACGATCTCCCAGATGTTCTGGCTCACCGCCGTCCCGAACCTCATCGGCGCGACGCTGCGCATCCCCTACACGTTCGCGGTGCCCAAGTTCGGCGGGAGGGTGTGGACGACCATCAGTGCGTCACTGCTCCTGATCCCCGCCCTGCTCGTGGCCGTGGTGGTGCCGAGCGGTTGGCTCGCCGAGCAGTCCTCCAGCGCGCAGTTCTGGATCCTGCTGGCCTGTGCCGCGACCGCAGGCGTCGGCGGCGGCAACTTCAGCTCCTCGATGGCCAACATCTCGTTCTTCTATCCCGAGGACAAGAAGGGCTTCGCGCTCGGCATCAACGCCGCGGGCGGCAACCTCGGCGTGGCGATGACCCAGCTCATCGTGCCGCTCGTGATCATCATCGGCGTCCCGGCCGCAGCCGTGAAGAACCCGATCCACGAGGTCAACCTCGCCTACGCCGGCCTGGTGTGGATCCCGTTCATCGTCATCGCCGCGCTCGGCGCGTGGTTCTACATGGACAGCATCCGTGAGGCCAAGTCGGACTCGAAGTCCTACGCCGTCGCGGTGCGAGAGAAGCACACGTGGATCATGTCGGTGCTCTACATCGGGACGTTCGGCTCGTTCATCGGCTTCTCGTTCGCGCTGCCGCTCGTCATCAAGAACACGTTCCCCGAGTTCCTGGCGAGCAACCCGTTCATCGCCACGTACCTGGCGGGCCTGGGCTTCGTCGGCGCCCTCATCGGATCGATCGCCCGGCCACTGGGTGGCTGGATGTCGGACAAGCTGGGCGGGGAGAAGGTCACCCTGGCCGTGTTCCTGGGCATGGTCGTCGCGACGCTGGGCGCGATCGCCGGCGTGAACAACCGCAGCTTCGCGCTGTTCTTCGGCTCGTTCATGGTGGTGTTCCTGCTCTCGGGCATCGGCAACGGCTCGACGTACCGCATGATCCCGACGATCTTCACGCGCCTGGGGCGTGAGGAGGCGGCGAAGACCGGCCGTCCGGACAGTGCAACGCGGACGGACTTCAAGCGGCGGGCCGCCGCGGTCATCGGGATCGCCGGTGCGGTCGGCGCGTTCGGCGGGTTCCTCATCCAGGTGGTCCTGCGGGAGGCGAGCCTGGGCGCATCGGCCGCGATCAAGGCCGCAGAGACGCCTGCGCAGAAGCTCGCGGTCGCGGAGGCCAACGCGGACTGGTCGGTGCCCGCGCTGTGGGTCTTCTTCGGCGCGTACTTCGTCTTCGCGGCGATCACGTGGGCGGTCTACGTGCGCAACCCGGCGCCCGTCGGCGCGCCTGCGCTCGCGCACGAGTCCGCGTAGCTCGGGGCTCCTGACCTGCTCCCACCCGCGCGGCGGGTGGGAGCAGGGCCTACGCGTCGAGAAACGCGATGACGGCGCGGACGCGGCGGTGGTCGTCCGGCGTCTCGGGCAGGTCGAGCTTGGCCAGGATGCTGTGGACGTGCTTCTCCACGGTTCCCTGGGTCACGACGAGGCGGCGGGCGATCCCGGCGTTCGACGCGCCCTCGGCCATCAGGGCGAGGACCTCCCGCTCACGGGCCGTGAGCTGCGCCAGCGGGTCGACCCGGCGCCGCGCTGCGAACAGCTCTTCGACCAGACCGGGGTCCACGACCGACTCACCGCTGACCAGTCGCCGCAGGTCACCGACGAAGCGGTCGATGTCGGTGACGCGGCTCTTCAGGAGGTAGCCGATGCGCTGCTCGCCGCCGAGGAGCTCCATGGCCTCCTCGACCTCGACGTGCGCGGACAGCAGCAGTACGGCGACGGACGGCAGCGTCGCTGCGAGCACGCGCGCCGCGTCGATGCCCTCGTTGGCGTGCCCCGGCGGCATGCGGATGTCGACGATGACCACGTCTGGGCGGTACTGGCGCGCGAGGTCGATGAGGGCTTCGGCATCACCCGCCTGGAAGACCACCGAGAACCCCATGCTGGTCAGCAGGCTTGCGAGGCCTTCGCGCAGGAGGACGTCGTCATCCGCGATGCCGACCCGCAGCGCTGCAGCTTCCTCCATACGCGGAGTATCGAGCATCTTTCACCCGTGGGAGTCGCCTCCGTCGCGACGGTGTGCCGGGAGCCTGCCATCGCGTCGTAGCTGGGCGGCGCGCTCTGGCCGGGACGCGGCGAGGGTCGCAGCGAGGCCGGCCGACAGACGCGCTGCCGCCGACTGCGCGGCGGGATCGACGGACGCCTGAAGCTCGGGGAGGAGCCCGACGGCCACGGATCTCAGTGCGCGATGGTGCCGGAAGTACCGGTGGATCTGCCATTGCCGCAGCGCGATGAGCGCCATCCAGGCGGAGGTCCCGGTTGACGCGGGCGAGTCCCCCATCCGCGGCGGGGCGCCGACCGCTGCCGATCGCGTGCGGGACGAGGCGGGGGTGCCGCCGTCGAGGCACGCGAGGTCGCGAGCGAGCGCGTCGAACAGGTCGGCGCGCCAGTGCTCGCGGCCGATGGACCGCAGGACCGCCGGCAGGTGGCCGATCTCCAGTCCGTCGGTGATCACGAGCAGCCGGGCCGCGGTGCGGGAGGAGATCTCCGCAAGGGCGTCGGCGTGCGCTCCAGCCGCGCGGACGAGGTCCGACGCCTGTTCGACCGTGTCCACGGGCTACGCCGCCTCGCTGATCGTGAAGCGTGCGACGAGGTCCTCGAGGGACTGCGCCTGGCCCGCCAGCTCCTGTGACGAGGCGGCGACCTGCTGGGTCGCGGCGCTCGACTCCTCCGCCGAGGCCGAGACCTCCTCGGTGGCGCTCCCCGACTGCGTCGCGACCTCGGCGACCTCGCGCGTCGCATCCGAGACCTTCCCGATGCACGTTGCGACATCGTCGATGCTGGTGGACAGCGCGGTGAACGCGTGCTGGGTCTGGTCAGCCGCCGACGACGCCGACTCCGCGAGCTTGCGCACCTCGTCGGCCACGACGGCGAAGCCGCGTCCGTGTTCGCCTGCGCGGGCGGCCTCGAGCGCGGCGTTCAGCGCGCGGAGGTGGGTCTGGTCGGCGATCGCGGAGATCTCG
>SYBY01000204.1 GCA_005788585.1 Actinomycetota bacterium
CGAGGGGTACGCGGCGACGGCGGGCGAGCACTGGACCCGCCCGGCGCTCTGCGACGACGCGCTGCGGCTCGGCCGGATCCTGGCCGGCCTGATGCCGCGCGAGCCGGAGGTCCACGGGCTGCTGGCCCTGATGGAGCTCCAGGCGTCGCGGCTGCGGGCCCGCGTGGGACCCGGCGGCGCGCCTGTGCTCCTCGCCGACCAGGACCGGGCGCGCTGGGACCGCCTGCTCGTGCAGCGCGGGCTGGCCGCGCTGCGCCGCGCCGAGGAGCTGAGCGGCGCACTCGGCCCGTACACGCTCCAGGCCGCGATCGCCGGCTGCCATGCTCGCGCCCGGACGTTCGACGAGACGGACTGGCCGCGGATCGTGGCGCTGTACGACGGTCTCGCGGCGCTCACCGGTTCGCCGGTGGTCGAGCTCAACCGCGCGGTCGCCGTCACGATGGCGTTCGGGCCGCAGGCGGGTCTCGAGCTCGTCGACAGCCTCGCCGACGAGCCCGCGCTGCGCGACTACCACCTGCTGCCCAGCGTGCGGGGCGACCTGCTCGTGCGTCTGGGCCGGACGGACGAGGCGCGCGACGAGTTCGTGCGCGCGGCGGACCTGTGCGCCAACGACCGCGAGCGCGAGCTGCTGCTCTCGCGCGCGGTCGCTGCGACGGACCGGCGGTGACGACGACGGCGCCCGGGGCCGAGAGCCGGCCGCGACCACGCCGCCCCTTCGATCAGCGCCGGAGGCAGATCCTGGCTACGCGCCGGGCTCGGCGACGCGCCACACGACCTCGGTGAGCGCGGCGATGGCGCGCTCGTCGGCCTCGGGGTCCTCGTCGGTGAGCATCTTGTGGCAGGAGCGCTCGACCATCCACGCCAGGACCTCGGCGACCGTGTCCGGGTCCGCGTGCTCGGACTCCCGGCCCGCCCAGCGCATGCGCAGGTGGTCGGCGACGGTCTGCGACATCCCCGCGATGGTCTCCTGCCATGCCGCGCGCGCCGCGTCGTCGTACTCGGCGAGCTCGATGATCGCCGCCCCGACGACCGCATGTTCGTGCCAGTTGGCGACCAGCTGGCGCACGACGCCCGCGAAGTCCTCGCGGGTCGAGGACGGGTCGGACAGCACCGGCTGCGCCAGCGCCATCCACGGCTCGGAGTCCTCGGCCGCCAGCCGGGCGATCAGCTCGCGCTTGTCGGGGAAGTGGGCGTAGAACGTCGAGCGCGACACGCCGGCCGCGCTGATGATCCGGTCGACGCTCGTCGCCGCCACGGGCGACCCGTTCTCGAGCAGCCCGCGGAAGGCCGCGAGGATCTTCTCCTGCGTGGCCTCGCGCCGGCGGCGGCCCGTGCCGGCCTGGACGGTGAACGCGCGGGGCGCGGTCACGCGGGCGTGTACCGGACCGGGAACGCCTTGAGCTGGTTGACGAAGCACGACTTCGTGTACTTGACGTCGCCTGCGAGCTCCATGTCGGGCAGGCGCCGGAGCGTCTCCTCGAACAGGATCTTCAGCTCCATGCGCGCGAGCGCGGCGCCGAGGCAGAAGTGGCGGCCGCCACCGCCGAAGGCCTGGTGCTTGGGGTTGCGCCGGACGTCGAACGTGGCGGCGTCCTCGAAGACGGTCTCGTCGCGGTTGCTCGCGACGTACCAGAGGATGACCTTGTCGCCCTCGCGGATCGTCTGGCCGTGCAGCTCGACGTCGCGGGTCGCGGTGCGGCGGAAGTGGGCGAACGCCGGGAAGCACCGCAGGCATTCCTCGACGGCGCCGGGGATGAGCGACGGATCGTCCTGGAGGATCTTGCGCTGGCGGTCGTCCTGCAGGAGGGCGAGCATCCCGGAGGCGAACGTCGAGCGGGTCGAGTCGTTGCCGGCCGCGCCGAGCAGCCCGATGCCCATGAAGATCTCGAAGTCGTTCAGGCGCTCTCCGTCGACGACGGCGTGCGCGAGGACGGAGATCAGGTCGTCCTGCGGGTCGGCCTTGCGCTCCTCGAGGACCTCGGTGAACTCCTCGATCGACTGCTGGATCATCGCCGCGGTGTCCTCGAAGCTGGCGGTGATCTCGTCGTCACCGAACGCGAGGACCATGTTCGCCCGCTCGGCGTTCTTCTTGTCGTCCTCCTCGTCGCTGCCGATGAACGAGCCGATCACGCGGGAGACCACGGGCTGCGCGATGTCCTCGACGAGATCGCACTCGCCGAGCGGCGCAACGCGGTCGAGCGTGCGGGTGACGATCTGGCGGATGCGCTCCTCATGCTCGGCGATCCGCGCCGGGGTGAAACCACGCTGGAACAGCGCCTTGAGGCGGTCATGGCGCGGCGGGTCCATCGAGATCATCTGCTGCTGCTGGGCCTCGAGCGGGAGACCGACGTCGTTGAGCAGCAGGACCCCGCCGCGCTCGGACGAGAAGGACTCCCAGTCCTTCGTCAGCGCGTCGACATCGTTCCAGCGCGTGATGGACCAGAACCCCGCCTCGTGCGGGTACTGGTTCAGTGGGCTCCAGTGCACCGGCGCCTCGGCGCGCAGGCGGGTGAACAGCTCGTGCGGCGGACCGTGCTCCCACAGCGACAGGTCGCTGACGTCGACGGACTGCAGATCACTCTCGATGGCCAGGCCCATGAGATCTCTCCCTGATCGGACTCGGAGGGAACCGTACCACCTATCCGGACAGACTGTTCGAAACAGGGTGCTCAGCCGCTGGTGGCGCACGCGGCGAGCAGTGCGGCGGTGAGGTAGGTGCCGCAGCCGGACGTGTCGAGGTCCTCGAGTTGCGCGACGCTCATGGATGTCGCCGACTGGTAGGCGACGTCCGCCTGCTGCTGTGCGTAGACGGCGTTCGCTGCGGCCATCGCGACCGAGTTCCCGATCGTCTGGTAGAGCGACCCCATCGCCATCGCGGGCGCTTCGCCGAGGATCTTGACGTTGGTCTGCGTGACGCTGTCGGTGACCTGGCTGTTGACGGTCTGGGCGAGGCCGGCGGACGCGGACGCGGGCGTGGCGGCGGCCAGCGTCAGGACGCCGGCGAGCATGACGAGGCGAAGGACGCGCATGAGGCTGACGTCGGCGCCGCGGGGCGCGTGCTGGAGTCCGGAGGGCCGGAACTCGACGTCAGTACAGGCGCTTCTTGATCTCGCAGTTGCGGATGCGGGTGACGCCGGGGCGGTAGTAGACGGTGTCGCGGCCGGGTCCGCAGTCGACGGTGTCGCGGCCCGTCCACGAGGCGCGGATGACGTCGTTGCCGCTGCCGCCCCGCATGACGTCGTCGCCGTAGCCGCCCTTGAGCTCGTCGTTGCCCGGGCCGCCCGACAGGACGTCGTCGCCGCGGTCGCCGGTCATCTCGTCGTCGCCCGTGCCACCGAGGATGCGGTCGTTGCCCTTGCGCCCGGAGAGGACGTCGTTGCCGGCGCCACCGTTGAGGCGGTCGCTGCCACCCGCGCCCTCGACCTCGTCGTCGCCGCCATGGGCGGTGCAGACGTCGGGGCCGTCGGTCCCGTAGACGCGCTCGTCCTCGTCGGAGGCCTCGTCGTCGCACGGGACGCCGGGCTTGTCCTCGTCCTCCTCGCGCTGCTCCTCGCACGAGGTCATGCGCTCGCGGTCGGACTCGAGGTTGTAGTACGCGATGTCGTATCCGGGGCCGCAGTCGATGGTGTCCGGGCCGGTGCCGCCCCAGATCTCGTCGTCACCCGCGCCGCCGAAGATGGTGTCCACGCCGCGGTTGCCCTTGATCACGTCGTCGCCATCGCCTCCGCGCAGCGTGTCGTCGCCGTAGCGCGACTCGATGATCCGGTCGGCGCCCGGGCCGCCGTCGACGCGGTCGTCGCCGTCGCCGCCGTCGATGGTGTCCCGGCCGGTGCCGCCGGAGATGCTGTCGTTGCCGTCGCCGCCGCTGAGCGTGTCGTCGCCGCCGAAGCCGAGGATCCGGTCGTTGCCGCCCAGGCCGAGCAGGCGGTCGTCGCCGCCGTCGCCGGCGAGGCGGTCGACGCCGCCTCCGCCGGTGCGCGCCGTCGCGAAGGCGACGGACGGAAGCGCGAGCAGGACGGTGAGCAGGGCGATCAGGGCACGGTGCGACACGGTGGTCCAGTCATCGGACGCCCCGCACACCTATGCATGGCGGTACGGGAGGACTGGACCTATGACGGGGGTGGGGGTCCCCCGTCAGGAGCGACCGCGCTCAGTCACGCGCCAGTTCGTAGCCGTACTCGCCGCGCTTGTACGCCAGCCGCGCGATGTTGCGCATGGTCGTGTCGTCGTTGCGCTCGGTCTGGTCGAGCATCCCGTGGACCCGCCGGCCCGCGCGCTCGCAGAAGCTCGACGCGATGAGCCGCTCCTGGCCCGACGCCTCGACGCCCTGCGCGGCGAAGAGGGCCGTGACGCGGCTGAGGACCGCGACCTGGGCGAGGATGTCGCTCACCGCGTCGCTGATGCGGCGGTGCTGCAGGCCCTGGTGGACGATCGCGCCGCGGTGCTCGCGGAGCAGCCGCTCGCACGTGCCCCGCAGCCGCCCGACCTGCTCGGTGACGCTGTCGGCGTGGCGCTTGAGCTCGGGGTGCGCGTGCTCGACCCGGCCGCCGCCGCGGATCCGGCCGCCCACGTACTCGGCCAGGACCCCGATCGACCCGATCGGGTCGTTCAGCCCGATGCCCCCGAGGCCCTGGAGCTTCTCGCCGAGCGGCTTCATCCCGGTGAGCGCGACGTAGCTGCGCAGCACGTCGTTGGCGCCCTCGAAGATCGGGAAGATCCGGATGTCGCGCAGGATCTTCTCGTAGCGGTTGCCGCGCATATAGCCCTCGCCGCCGGCGAGCTGCAGCGCGCGGTTGGCCTGGTACCAGAGGAACTCGGTCCCGCTGATCTTGCAGACCGCCGACTCGAGCGAGTAGTCGGGGACGCCGGCGTCGACGAGGCCGCAGGTCAGGTAGCACATGGACTCCAGCCCGAAGAGGTTGGTGACCATCCAGCCGATCTTCTCCTGGACCAGGTCGAGGTCGGCCAGGGGGCCGCCGAACTGCTCGCGCTCCTGTGTGTGCGCGATCGCCATGTCCAGCAGCTCCTTCGCGCCGCCCACCGAGCCGGTGCCCAGGCCGATCCGCCCGTTGTTGAGGATCGACATCGCGATGCGGAAGCCGTCGCCGGGCTCGCCCAGGACGTTCTCGGCCGGGATGCGCACGTCGTTGAAGGTCAGGCGCCGCAGGTCGTTGGCGCGCAGGCCCAGCGTGTCGTAGCGGTCGCCGATCTCGAACCCGGGCATCCCGGCCTCGAGCAAGAGCGCGATGTGCCGCTCCTTGCCATCGACCTCGCAGCGGGCGAACGTCGTCAGGACGTCGGCGCGTGACCCGTTGCCGATGTAGCGCTTCTCGCCGTTGAGGACCCACGACCCGTCGGCCTGCTCGACGGCACGGGACGCGATAGCCCACGCGTCGGACCCAGCCGATGGTTCGGTCAGCGCGAACGCCGCCAGCTTGCGCCCGCTCGCCAGGTCCGGCAGCCACCGCTCCTTCTGCTCGTCGGTGCCGAACAGCGCGATGCCCTTGTAGCCGATGGACTGATGCACGCCGAGGACGACTGACAGTGTGGGGTCGATCCGCGCAACCGTCTCGAAGACCCGGGCGTAGCCGGTCTGGGACAGGCCCTGGCCGCCGAGCTCCTCGGGAACGTAGAGCCCGAGCGCGCCGATCTCGCCGAGCCTGGCGAGGTCGTCCTCGGCCACCCAGCGCGCCTCCTCGGTCGCGTACTCGTCGTATCCCGCGGCCCAGTCGCGCAGGTCACCCGTGATGCGGCGGATCTTCGCCGCCTCCTCCGTCGAGGGGTACGGATACGGATGGACGAGGTCCTCGTCGATGTCGCCGAGGAACAGGCCCTTGGCGAAGGACGACGTGGCGGGAGGCGAGGAGGTGACGCTCACGGGTCGGGCTCCGTCCGGTCGGGTGCAATCGACCCTACGCCTACCCATTCCGCTGAGCATTGGCCCGCCGGTCCAAGGTGCGATCGGCCACACGGCGGCACCGGGAACCGGTCGGACAACGGACCGGTGCGCGGCATTGACAGGTGGGACATGGCGTCCTAGCGTCGAGGTCAGCGCGCCATTCCGTCCCGGGTCGAACACCTGCCACCCCCGCGACGAGAGGAGCCGTGATGTCACAGCACACCCAGGGCCCGGAGACCACGGGCCGCACGCTGGTCCTGTTCACCCGCAGCGCGACCGACACCGCGCCGCAGACGCTGCAACGCACCGCCGGGATCTCGGCGACGATGTCGCCGGAGCTCGGCGCCACGCCGATGTCGATCCAGCAGATGAGCACCGACGGCGTCGTCTACCAGGAGCTCGGGGTGGCGGTCGTCGACGCCGAGCCCGACCAGATCGACGCACTGCAGGCCGCGACCCGCGGGCCCGAGCCGGTGCTCGCCGTCGAGGCCGAGCGCGTCGTCTACGCCATCTCCACGCAGGAGCAGGAGCTGCGCACCCCGGCCCCGGACGCGCCGGCGGGTGCGCCGTGGCAGGACACCGACAACGCCACGTGGGGCCTGCACGCGGTCCGGGCGCTTGGATCGTCGGCGACCGGCGCCGGCATCGACGTCGCGATCCTCGACACCGGACTCGACGAGCGCCACCCCGACTTCGCCACCCGCAACCCGGAGCTCCGCTCGTTCGTCCCGGGTGAGGAGCCGCGCGACGGCAACGGCCACGGCACGCACTGCGCCGGGACGGCGTGCGGCGGCCGGACCGTGCTCGAGGGTCCGCGCTACGGCGTCGCCCCCGACGCGAACATCCACTGCGGCAAGGTGCTCAGCGACGCCGGCAGTGGCGGGGACCAGGGCATCCTCGGCGGGATCGACTGGGCGATGGCCCAGGGCTGCGACGTCATCTCCATGTCGCTCGGCGCGGGGCTGGACTGGAACACGCCGCACTCGCAGATCTACGAGACGGTCGCGCGCCGCGCCCTGGACCGCGGGACGCTCATCATCGCCGCGGCGGGCAACGAATCCGAGCGCCCGGGCGCCGTCGCACCGGTCAGCCATCCGGCGAACTGCCCGTCGATCATGGCCGTCGCTGCGATCGACAACGCCGAGAAGATCGCGCGCTTCTCCTGCACGAGCGACCCCGCGAGCGGCCAGATCGACATCGCCGGGCCGGGCGTGGGCGTGCACTCGAGCTGGCCGATCCCCGACCGCTACAAGGCGATCAGCGGCACGAGCATGGCGACGCCGCACGTCGCGGGCGTCGCGGCGCTCATGGCCGAGGCACGCGGCGCCCGCGGGCTGGACCTGTGGGCCGCGCTCATGCAGCACGCGCGCCGCATGGAGCTGTCGTCGCTCGACGTGGGCGTCGGGCTCGTGCAAGCTCCGTAGGCATGGCACCGGACGAGGGATCGAACATCGAGGTCGTGGTCACCGTCGCCCCGGAGGAGGCGGCGTCGGTGGCCGGCAGGCTGCAGGACGCCGGGATGGAGGTCGCGCAGACCCTGCCCTCGGCGGGCGTCGTCACCGGGGCGGCGCCCGAAGGGGACCTGGCGGTCCTGCGCGAGGTCGACGGCGTGCTCGCCGTCGAGCCCGCGCGGGACATCGAGCTGCCACCCCCGGGCGCACCGCAGTAGCGGCGCGCCCGGGCAGGGCGTCAGCGGATGGACCGCAGCCAGGGCGCCACGGTCGACACGAAGTCGTTGCGTCCGTCGGCCGCCAGCAGCGGGTCGAGGTGCGAGTAGGTCGTCCGCCGGTTGACGACCTTCACGCTCGGGATCTTCGAGGCCCGCTGGAACGCCTTGGCGCCCTTGGCGAGTCCGTCGCCGCGGCCGGCGAGCTCGGCCTGGAACGCGTAGTACGGAACGTCCACGGTGCGCGTGTGCCGGACCCGCAGGTCGAGGATGCGCGACACCGCGGCGCTGGGCCGGGAACGTGCGGCACGCGCATCGAGGCTCAGGCGTGCCGGGAAGTACCAGGCCTGCGCGGTCAGCCGCGGGCTCGAGAACGCCGCCGCGAGGTTGCGGATGGGGGTGATGCCGTTGTCGACCCAGTCGCGCAGCGGCCCGTCGGGGGCGATCGCCCCGGACCGGATGTGGATGAGTGACAGCGACGACGACGACGTCTTGCGATCGAACGCGTATCCGAGCGCCGCGCGGTTGGTCAGCGGCACGGGGGACTTGAACGTCGCCGGCAGCAGCGCGAAGTCCTGGAGCACCGAGGGCTCCTGGGGCGCGCGGTACGCGGCGGCGGCGGCGATCTCGCCGAACGCGCCCGCGGTCCACGGCAGCCCGAGGCCGAGGAGGTCGGTCCACGGGCCCTTCGTGTCGAGCTCGGCGAGCTGCGCGCGCGCCTGCGCGGAAGAGATGCGGTCACTGGAGGCCGTCCAGCCGCCGTCGATGGCGACGATGCCGTCGATGTCGCGGTGGCCCGGCCGGCCGTTGAAATCCCACGTCGCGTAGAGCGCCGCCTCGCCGCCGCCGAGCGAGTGGCCGCCGAGGATGACGGTCCGCTGGCCGCGGTCGCGTGCGCGCAGCACGATCCGCCGCAGGTCCTCCATCGCGACGCGCAGGCCCCACGTCTTGCCGAAAGCCGTCTGCGCGTTGGTCAGCGGCTGGTAGCGCGGCTGGATCGACGGGTCGGACACCCACCCGAGGTAGTAGTCGAGCGCCTGCTTCGGCGTGGCGGTCCCCGCGCGGACCCGGGCCAGGAGCGCAGTGTCCTCGAGGGTGTTCTCGCGGCGATCCTGCGCCCACACCTGCAGCCCGGGCACGCGCTTGACGATCTGCGGTGCGACGACGTCGAACGTCCCGGCGCCGGCGAGGGTGCCCGGCACGAGGACGAGGACCTTCTTCGCGGTGGCGGGGCCGTAGCGGCGGTAGGAGACACGGTTGTGCTTCGCGGGCGTCCCGGGCGCCTTGTAGCCCGCGATCGTCACGTCCTGCGCCGGCGTCTGCGCGCCGGCGCCGGGGGCGCAGATCGCGACGGCGGTGACCGCGGACAGCGCTGCGAGCGCGAGCGTCCGTGCCTGCATGTCTCATCTCCTCCTGGGGTGACCCTGGCCACCAACGTAGCCACCCGGAGCGGACAATGAGCCGATTGGGCACGTCGGCGGTTCAGATATCCGCCGGGGCTGCCGACGAGAGGATTATGCGCCGTGTCTCATATCGCTTTCGCACCATGGCTGCGCTCGGCGCGGCCGCCAGCGCCCTGCTCGTCGCCGGTGCTCCGGCCACCGCGGCGGGCCTCCGGGTCAACGTCACGGGCACGAGCACGAAGCCGAAGGTCGGCGACCGCTGGACGTTGACGGTCGCGGCTCCCGGCGCGAAGTCGGGCAAGGTGCGCGTCGACGTGCTCATGGGCGGCAAGGTCGTGCAGACCGTCGCCAACGGCGAGCCCCTGCGCGGCGGCAAGTGGAGCATCACGCAGAAGTGGCCCGGCATCGCGAAGGGCCGGACGATGGTGTTCCGCGGGACCGTGACGTCAGGCAAGCGCCGCGGCAGCGGGCAGCTGAAGGTCACCGTCCGCGGCTGAGCCTTCGCGCAGAACCGGCGGGGAAACCCCGACCGATGTAGAAGACTGGCGGCATGGCTCTTGAGCATCCTGCCGCGCCCTCGACGCCGACGCGCCCCCTGGCGCCTCCGCCGATCTTCAGCCGCGAGGTCATGGAGATCCCGAGACACGAGCTGCCCACCGGCGAGCTGGACCCGGACGTCGCCGCGCAGATCGTCCACGACGAGCTCATGCTCGACGGCAACGCCCGGTTGAACCTCGCGACGTTCGTCACCACGGTCATGGAGCCGCAGGCCAGGATCCTCATGAGCCTGTGCCTCGACAAGACCATGATCGACAAGGACGAGTACCCGCAGACCGCGGAGCTCGAGACGCGCTGCGTGAACATCCTCAGCAAGCTCTGGAACGCCCCGGACGGCAGCCGGGGGGTGGGGTGCTCGACCACGGGCTCGAGCGAGGCCGCGATGCTCGGCGGCCTGGCCCTGAAGCGCCGCTGGGCCGCGCGCCGCAAGGCGGCCGGCGCACCCACCGACGCGCCGAACATCGTCATAGGCGCCAACGTCCAGGTCTGTTGGGAGAAGTTCGCCAACTACTGGGACGTGGAGATGCGGCTCGTCCCCATGGAGGGCGAGACGTACCACCTGACCGCCGACCGGGCGGTGGAGTACTGCGACGAGAACACCATCGGCGTCGTCGCCGTGCTCGGCTCGACGTTCGACGGGTCGTACGAGCCCGTCGCCGAGATCTGCGCCGCGCTGGACGACTACCAGCGCCGGACCGACATCGACGTCCCGGTCCACGTGGACGGGGCGTCCGGCGGCTTCATCGCGCCGTTCGTGGACCCCGACCTCGTATGGGACTTCCGCCTGCCGCGCGTCCAGTCCATCAACGCGTCGGGGCACAAGTACGGCCTGGTGTACCCGGGGGTCGGGTGGGCGATCTGGCGCGACGCCGACGCGCTGCCCGAGGACCTCATCATGTGGGTCAACTACCTCGGCGACGAGATGCCGACGTTCGCCCTGAACTTCTCACGCCCGGGGGCGCAGGTCGTCGCGCAGTACTACAACTTCCTGCGGCTCGGCTTCGACGGCTACCAGAAGGTGCAGCAGTACTCGCGCGATGTCGCCACGCGGCTGTCATCCGAGATCGAGAAGCTCGGGCCGTTCAAGCTGCTGACGCGTGGCGACGAGCTGCCGGTCTTCGCGTTCACGACCGCCGACCATGTCGACAACTTCACCGTCTTTGACGTGTCGAACTCGCTGCGCGAGCGCGGCTGGCTCGTGCCCGCCTACACGTTCCCGGACAACCGCACGGACCTCGCGGCGCTCCGCGTCGTGGTCCGGCAGGGTTTCAGCCACGACCTGGCGGACCTGCTGATCAAGGACCTCAAGCGCCAGCTCGCGATCCTCGAGAAGCAACCCGCCCCGGTCCACGACGAGGACACCGCGGGCGGGTTCCATCACTGACGCGTCCTACCCGAGGATCTTGGCCTTCTGGGCGGCGAACTCCTCCTCGGTGAGGATGCCCTGCTGCTTGAGCTCGGCGAGCTCCTTGAGCTGATCGACCACCGATGCCTGCGGGGCGGCTGCGGGAGCCGGGGCGGCGTACTGCTGGGGCGGCGGCGCGTACTGCTGCTGCTCCTGCTGCGCCCACTTGTTGGCCTGGCGGCGCGAGACGTTGTTGCTGACGGCGGTCGCGGTACCGGCGACCACGGCGGTGCGGGCCATCCCGCGAAGAAGTCCTGGCATGGGGTTCTGTGCTCCGGTTCGGGTGGATCAGGCGACCGCGTCGGCCGCTTCGAGCGCGCCGATGAGGTCCTGGACGGGGATGCGGCCGCTGGCGACGAGCTGCCCGCCGCCCTTGCGGACCGCGCTGGCGAACGGCGCCGCCCAGCGGTTCTCCCAGACGAGGATCGCGGCGCTCGTGCCCGGCTCGAGCACGCCTCCGGCCTCGGAGATGTCGTCGTCGCCGAGCAGGCCGCTGGAGGCCCCCTCGAAGACGGCGAGGGTCTCGCCGAGCTCGCTGATGTCCAGGACGGTGACGGTGCCGTCCTCGTCCTTGGCGATGAACGCGAGGTCGATCAGGCGGATGAGGCCCTGATCGACGAGGTCCACCAAGTGCGGCAGCGCCTCACCGGTCGGTTGACGGCCAGGCCACTCGACGACGATGTAGTCGATCGGGCCCAGCTCATCGAGTTCGGACATTGGCAGCCTCCGGTTGAGGGGTGTTGCGCGATTCTTCCACGTTCGGCCGCGTGCGCATCCGGGTTTTGCCGACGCATCCGGGTTTCCCCGACATCGCTTGCATGAGGTGCTGGTCGCGGTCTTCATCGTCGTCGGCCTGTGGTTCGCCGGCGCGGGCGCGCAGACGATCCTGGCGTGATCCCCACTATGGTCGGGGGTCGGAGACGATTCGGAGCAGACGCATGACTGACCAGACCGCCGACACCGAGCAGCACCCGCTGCGTGTCGCCATCGTGGGCTCGGGACCCTCGGGGTTCTACGCCGCCGGCCACCTCCTCTCGCAGGCGGGCCGACCGATCGAGGTCGACGTGTTCGAGCGCCTTCCCACGCCGTGGGGGCTCGTGCGCGGCGGCGTCGCGCCGGACCATCCGAAGATCAAGTCCGTCACGCGCATGTACGAGAAGACCGCGCGCAAGGAGGGCTTCCGGTTCTTCGGCAACGTCGAGGTCGGGACCGACGTCTCCCACGACGAGCTGGCCGCCTGGTACGACGCGGTGATCTACGCGTCGGGGACGTCGGGGGACAAGAAGAGCGGCATCGCCGGTGAGGACCTCGCGGGGAGCCTGTCGGCCACGGAGTTCGTCGGCTGGTACAACGCGCACCCGGACTTCAAGGACCTCGACCCGGATCTCTCGGTCTCCCGGGCGGTGGTCATCGGCAACGGCAACGTCGCGATCGACTGCGCGCGGATGCTGACCCTCAGCCACGACGAGCTGGCGGTGACCGACATCGCCGACCATGCGCTCGAGATGCTGGTCGACTCGTCGATCGAGGAGATCCTCGTGCTCGGCCGCCGCGGGCCCGAGCAGGCGGCGTTCACGAATCCGGAGCTGCTGGAGCTCGGTGAGCTGGCCGAGGCGGACGTCATCGTCGATCCCGCCGACCTGCTCATCCCCGAGGACCTCCAGGAGGACGAGCTCGACGCGACGGCGCGCAAGAACGTCGAGATCCTGCGCGAGTACGCCGAACGCCAGCCGTCGGGCAAGCGCAAGCGGGTCGTCCTGCGGTTCCTCGCGTCGCCGGTCGAGCTGCTCGGCGACGACCGGGTCGAGCAGGTCCGCGTCGTGCGCAACGAGCTGGTCCGCGACGAGGAGGGTGGCCTGCGCGCGCGACCGACCGAGGCCGAGGAGATCATCGAGGCCGGGCTCGTGCTCCGCGCGATCGGCTACACGGGCTTCGCCATTCCGGGCGTCCCGTTCGACGACCGCAAGGGCCTCATCCCCAACGACGGCGACGGGCGGGTGCTCGACCCCGACGGCGAGGTCGTGCCCGGTCTCTACACCGCGGGGTGGATCAAGCGCGGGCCGTCCGGCGTGATCGGCACGAACAAGAAGTGCGCGCAGGACACGGTCACCGCGCTGCTGGCCGACTTCGCCGGGCACGAGAGCACGCCGAAGGTCGACACCGAGGATGTCGCGGCGGTGCTGCGCGACCGGGTCCCCGGGCTCGTCGACTACGCGGGCTGGGAGCTCATCGACGCCCACGAGAAGGGACGCGGCGAGCCGCAGGGCCGCCCGCGCGTGAAGCTGACGCTCATCGAGGAGATGGTGCGCATCGCCGCCGAGCAGGAGCCGGCGGCGCGCTGACCGTTCTCCGGGCGCCGCACCGGCGGCGCCCGGGCCTCGCTCGTCCTACGAGGCGAGCGCCTTGGCCTTGATCTGGTCGAACTCCGCCTGCGTGATCGCGCCGGAGTCGAGGAGGCCCTTCGCCCGCTCGATCTCGCCGGCCGTGCCGCCGGCGACCGCCTTGACGTGGTCGTCGAAGTGCTTCTGCGCCTCGATGACCTGCTGGGCGTTGCGCTTCGCCATCCCGTTGCCGTAGGCGATGAGGTAGATCAGCACGCCGAGGAACGGCACGAAGATCATCGCGAAGACCCACAGGGCCTTGACCACGCCGCCCATGTCGTGGCGCCGGAAGATGTCGCTGAGCACGGAGATCAGGACCCAGATCCACGCGACGAAGAGGAAGAACATCAGGGTGGTCCAGAGGATCTGGAAGAACTCTGGATAGTCCGCGGCGATGGGCAGTGGCATGGCAGCTCCTGAACGGTTGCGTCCGGTAAACCCGGGCTGGCGCGCAGCGTACGCCAGGACTCGGCGGGTGGCGCCATCCCGAAAAGGGGGACCCTCCCACCCATGTGTGACGGGCAGCACACACATCTCTTGCATTCGCACGCGTTCGGGCGTAGAACAACACAAGCACAGAAAGACGGGCACGAATCCACATGTACGCCGAGGAACGTCAACAAGCCATCGCCGATCAGGCCCGCACCGCGGGCCGCGTGGACGTCGCCCAGCTCGCCAGCGAGTTCGGCGTCACCACCGAGACGGTGCGGCGTGACCTCACGGTGCTCGTCCGCCACGGCGTCCTGCGCCGCGTCCACGGCGGCGCCATCCCGGTCGATCGCCTCGGCTTCGAGCCCGCACTCGCCGACCGCGACGCCGCCATGAGCGCGGAGAAGGAGCGGATCGCCCGTGCGGCGCTCCAGGAGCTCCCCGACGAGGGCGCGATCCTGCTCGACGCGGGGACGACCACGGCCCGGCTCGCGGAGATCCTTCCGGCCGACGTGCGGCTGACAGTCGTGACGAACGCGTTGCCGATCGCCATGACGCTTGCCTCGCGGCCGAACCTCGAGGTGCTGTCGATCGGGGGCCGGGTCCGCGGGCGCACCGCCGCGATGGTCGACGCGTGGGCGCTGCGCGTGCTCGAGGAGATCGTCGTCGACGTCGCCTTCATCGGCACGAACGGCCTGAGCACCGAACGCGGCCTGACCACGCCGGACACCGCCGAAGCAGCGGTCAAGCGGGCGATGATCGGGTGCGCACGCCACGTCGCCGTCCTCGCCGACCACACCAAGGTCGGTCGCGACCACTTCGCCCGCTTCGGCGACCTCGCCGACGTGGATGTCCTCTTCAGCGACGACGGCCTGGACCTCGCCGACGCCGTCCATCTCGAAACGGCAGGACTGAAGGTGATCCGCGCATGATCGTGACGTTCACGGCCAACCCCAGCCTGGACCGGACGGCGGAGCTCGACGCGCTCGTCCGCGGCGAGGTGCTCCGCACGAGCCCGGCCCGGGTCGACGCAGGGGGCAAGGGCGTGAACGTCACCCGCGCGCTGCACGCCAACGGCATCGACAGCGTCGCGGTGTTGCCGACCGGCGGCTGCGAGGGGCGGCAGCTCACCGGGCTGCTCGCCGCGGAGGGCCTCCAGACCCGCTGCGTCCCGATCGCCGGGCGCGTGCGGGCGAACATCACCATCGCCGAGGCCGACGGCACGACGACCAAGCTCAACGAGCCCGGCCCGCTCCTGTCCGAGGGTGAGGTCACCGCCCTCGGCGACGCGCTCGTCCACGCCGCGCGCGGGGCGTCCTGGGTCGTCCTGGCCGGGAGTCTGCCGCCGGGCGCGCCCGACGGGCTGTACGCGGAGCTGACCGGGCGCCTGCACGACCTCGGCGTCCGGGTCGCGGTCGACGCCGAGGGTCCGCTGCTGCGCGCGACGCTCGCCGCGCGACCCGATGTCATCAAGCCCAACGACGAGGAGCTGGCAGCCGCGACCGGTCTGCCGGTCACGACGCCGCCGCAGGCCGCCGACGCCGCACGGGTCCTGCTGGCCCACGGCGCGCGGGCGGTGCTCGCCAGCCTGGGCGCGCAGGGCGCGGTCCTCGTCGACGACACCGGCGTCCACCACGCCCACGCGCCGGCGCGGCCGCGCAGCACCGTCGGTGCAGGCGACGCGACGCTTGCCGGCTTCCTGTCTCGTGACGCATCGGGTGCCGACGCACTCGCGACCGCCGTGGCCTGGGGCGCCGCGGCGGTGTCCCTGCCGGGCAGCCGCATGCCCAGCCCCGCAGACGTCGACCTCACCTCCGTGCAGGTCGTCTCCCTGGACTCGGAGGAGGTCCCGAAGTGAGCACCATCATCACCCCGGAGCTGGTCGATCTCGACCTGCCGTCCGACGACCGCGCCGCCGCCACGAGGGCGCTGGCCCAGCGCCTGGCCGACGCGGGACGCGTGACGGACGTCGAGGGCTTCCTCGCCGATGTCGCCGCCCGCGAGGAGCAGATGCCGACCGGCCTGGAGGGCGGCATCGGCATCCCGCACGCCCGGTCCCCGCACGTCGCGGTCCCGACCCTGGCCTTCGGCCGCAGTGCCGCGGGCGTCGACTTCGGCGCCTCGGACGGCCCCGCGCACCTCGTCTTCCTCATCGCGGCGCCCGCCTCGGGGGACGCCGACCACATGACGATCCTCGCCACGCTCGCGCGGCGGCTCGTCCACGCGTCGTTCCGCGACACCCTGCTGGCCGCCGAGGACCCCGAGGTCGCGGCCGCGTTCATCACTCAGGAGGTCGGGTCATGAGGCTCGTCGCCGTCACGTCGTGCCCCACGGGCATCGCGCACACGTACATGGCCGCCGAGGCGCTCTCGGAGGCTGCGAAGGCCGCCGGCCATGAGCTGGAGGTCGAGACGCAGGGCGCCGCGGGCGCCACGCCGCTCGACCCGGCGGTCATCGCCGCCGCCGACGCGGTGGTCTTCGCCGCCGACGTCGAGGTCCGCGACCGCGACCGGTTCGCCGGCAAGCCGCTCGTCACCGCCGGGGTGAAGGACGGCATCAACCGCGCGCCCGAGCTGATCGCCCAAGCCGTGGAGCAGGCGGAGTCCGCGCCCGCGGACACGACCGTCGCCGCGCCGGTCATGGCCGCCGCCACGACCGAGCAGCACGCGGGTTTCGGTACCCAGCTGCGCGGGTGGCTCATGACCGGCGTCAGCTACATGATCCCGTTCGTCGCCGCGGGCGGCATCCTCATCGCGCTCGCCTTCGTCATCGGGGGCGCCGAGATCTCGACGAAGGTCGACGGCGGGGTCTTCGAGGGCACCGAATATCCGGGCATCCCGGATCTCGCCGACGTGCTCGGTGAGGCGGGCATCGCCGGGCTGATGTACGCGATCGGCTCGACGGCGTTCTCGATGCTCGTCCCGATCCTCGCGGGCTTCATCGCCTTCGCCATGGCCGACCGCCTCGGCCTCGTGCCGGGCATCGTCGCCGGCCTGCTCGCCGTCGAGATCGGCGCGGGCTTCCTGGGCGGTCTGGCGGGCGGCCTGCTCGCCGGCGCGGTCGTGCTTGCCATGAAGCGCGTCAACGTCCCGCGGGCGCTGGAGGGGATCACGCCGATCGTGCTGATCCCGCTGCTGTCGACGCTCATCGTCGGCGCGGTGATGATCGTCGTCATCGGCGAGCCGATCGCCTCGGCGCAGACCGCGCTGACCGACTGGCTCGACGGCCTGAGCGGCACGAACAGCGTGCTGCTGGGCCTGCTGCTCGGCGCGATGATGGCCGTCGACATGGGCGGCCCGGTCAACAAGGTCGCCTACACCTTCGGCCTGGCGAGCCTCGCCTCCGGCGAGCTGACGATCATGGCCGCGGTCATGGCGGCCGGGATGACGCCGCCGCTGGCGTGCGCGCTGGCGACCGTCCTGCGCCCGAAGCTGTTCACCGACGTCGAGCGCAAGGCGGGGGAGACGGCGTGGCTGCTGGGTGCGTCGTTCATCACCGAGGGCGCGATCCCGTTCGCAGCCGCGGACCCGGCCCGCGTCATCCCGCCGCTCGTGGCGGGCAGCGCGACCGCCGGCGGCCTGTCGATGGCGTTCGGTGCGACCTCGCGGGCCCCGCACGGCGGCATCTGGGTCGTCGGGGTCATCGGCAGCCCGCTGCTCTACATCGTGGCGATCCTCGCGGGCGTCGCCGTCGGCACCGTCGGGATCCTGGCGTTGAAGGCCCAGCGCGGGCCGGTCGAGGCCGAACCGGCCGCGACCACCGTGGAGCCCGCCGGCGCGCCGGTCGCCCACCGCGCCGCCGCGGCGCACTGACCCGTCCCGTCTTCGAGGAGGAGAGCATCATGCCCGAGCGCACCGTCACCGTCGGCTCCAAGGTCGGCCTCCACGCACGCCCCGCGAGCCTGTTCGTGCAGGCCGCTGCCCGCCAGCCCGTGCCCGTCACCATCGCCAAGCCCGCCGGCGATCCGGTGGACGCCCGCAGCATCCTCATGGTCATCGGCCTCGACGTCCGCGGCGGACAGGACGTGGTCCTGCGCGCTGACGGCGAGGGCGCCGACGCCGCGCTCGACGAGCTCGTCGCGCTGCTGGCCGTCGACCACGATGCGGAGGTCGCGTCATGAGCCGCGAGCTGCGCGGGCTCGGCGTCAGCGCCGGCATCGCGGTCGGGCCGGTCGCGCGCCTGGCCGCCGCGCCGGAGCTGCCGGACGTCGGCGCCGACGTCGAGGACGTGGCGTCGGAGATCGCACGGGCCGTCGACGCGCTGGAGGCCGTCGCCGCCGACCTCGACGCGCGGGCCGAGCAGGCGAAGGGCGCCGGTGCCGACGTGCTCGTCGCGCAGGCGCTCATGGCGCGCGACCCCGTGCTGGCTGACGCGATCGCGGGGCTCGTGCGCGACGGCCGCGACGCGCCGCACGCCATCGATGCGGCCTTTGCGGAGCACCGGCGGGCTCTGGAGGCGCTCGGCGGCTACATGGCCGAACGGGCCGCGGACCTCGGCGACCTGCGCACCCGCGCGGTCGCCCACCTGCTCGGCGTGCCGATGCCCGGCATCCCCGACCCGGGGCACCCCTTCATCCTGGTCGCCGACGACCTCGCCCCGGCGGACACGGCGACGCTCGACCCGGCGAAGGTGCTCGGCATCGTGACCGAGCGCGGTGGGCCCACCGGCCACACCGCGATCCTCGCCAAGCAGCTGGGGATCCCCGCGATCACCGCGTGCCCGGACGCGTCGGCGCTCACCGACGGACAGCGGGTCATGCTCGACGGCGCGAGCGGGCTGCTCGTCGCCGACCCCGACGACGCACTCGTCGCCGATGCCGAGAAGCGCGCCCGCGAGCTGGCGGCGCGCCGCGCGTCGAGCCACGGTCCCGGCCGGACCGCCGACGGCCATCCGGTGCGGCTGCTGGTGAACGTCGGCGGGCCGGGCGACCTCGCCGCCCCCGGGATTCCGGGCGCGCAGGGCGTCGGTCTGCTGCGTACGGAGTTCCTGTTCCTCGAGCGGGCGACCGCGCCGACGCGCGACGAGCAGGAGGCGCTGTACCGCGAGATCTTCGACGCGTTCGCCGGGCGGACCGTGATCGTGCGAACGCTGGACGTCGGTGCCGACAAGCCGCTCGCCTACCTGCCCCAGGCGCCGGAGGAGAACCCCGCGCTCGGGGTGCGCGGCCTGCGGCTGTCCCGGCGCGACCCGGAGCTCCTCGACGAGCAGCTCGCCGCCATCGCGGCGGCCGCCCGCGGCAGCGACGCCGACGTCGGGGTCATGGCGCCCATGGTGGCGACTGCGCGCGAGGCCGAGGGCTTCGCGGCGGCGGCGCGCGGACACGGCCTGACGAAGGTCGGCGTCATGATCGAGGTGCCCGCCGCCGCGCTGTGCGCCGCGGAGATCCTCGCGCACGTCGACTTCGCGAGCCTCGGGACAAACGACCTCGCGCAGTACACGCTCGCGACCGACCGGCTCGCCGGTGAGCTGGCCGACCTGCTCGATCCCTGGCAGCCCGCGCTGCTGCGCCTGGTGGCGGCGACCATCGAGGCCGGCGTGGCGGCTGGGAAGCCCGTCGGCGTGTGCGGCGAGGCGGCGAGCGAGCCGTTCCTCGCCCTGGTCCTCACCGGGATGGGCGTGACCTCGCTGTCGATGGGCGCCACGTCGCTGGCCGACGTCCGCTCGACGCTGGCGGCGCACACGCTCGAGCAGTGCCGCGACCTCGCGGCCACGGCGCTGGCGGCCGGCTCGGCGCCGGATGCGCGGGCGAGCGTGGAGGCCGTCGCCCGGGAGAGCATGGGCGTAGGCTGACGCCATGCCCGTCGTCAAGATCAACGCCATCGAGGTCCCCGAGGGCCGCGGCCCCGCCCTGGAGGAGCGCTTTGCCAAGCGCGCCGGCGAGGTCGAGAACATGCCCGGCTTCCTCGGCTATGAGCTGCTGCGTCCGGTCGAGGGCGAGACGCGCTACTTCGTCTACACGCGCTGGGAGACCGAGGAGGACTTCCAGGCGTGGGTGCAGAGCGCCGCGTTCACGCGCGGTCACGCGCAGGCGCGCGCCGGTGAGGGCCCACCCGTGGCGCAGCACTCCAGCGTGCTGAGCTTCGAGGTCGTCGAGCAGGTCGTGCCCACCGCGCGGTGAGCGGCAGATCGACGTTGCCTGGGCGACGTCGATCTGCCGTTCGGCGCGGTGGTGGTGCTAGCGCGCGCGGTCCTGCGGGATGGCGCGCCCGCGCGTGGCGCGTGAGCGCGTCGTGCGCGTGGTCGGCCCGGCGACGCCGCTGCGCGCGGGCATGGTGCTGCCGCCCAGCGGGTTGAACACCTTGGTGGGATGCCACAGCCCCGTCGTCCGCGGACGCGGGGGGACGTTCGGCGACCAGCTCATCGTGAGCTCCTTCGTTGTCTCCTGCGTGACCTGATCCCTGGGACGGGGATCACCTGCAGGCTGTCACATCGGCCGGCGATCGGGAGCGGTTGTCCCGCTCGGGAGTAGTCATGCGGTTCTCCGGGTAGTGGTGCCTCGCGGCCCTCGTCCCGAGGGTCGCCCGGGTCTGTGAGGAGGACGCGTGGCCCAGGTCGCATTCGCGGGTGTGAGCAAGGTCTATCCGGACGGGACGCGCGCCGTCTCGGGCGTCGACCTGTCCGTGCAAGACGGGGAGTTCGTCGTGCTCGTCGGCCCGTCGGGCAGCGTCAAGACGACCGCGTTGCGGATGGTCGCGGGGCTGGAGGAGATCAGCGAGGGTGAACTGCGGATCGGCGACCGCGTCGTCAACGACATGCCGTCACGCGACCGGGACATCGCGATGGTCTTCCAGAGCTATGCGCTGTACCCGCATCTCACCGTGTACGACAACATCGCCGTCGGCCTGAAGCTCAAGAAGGTGCCGAAGGACCAGATCGAAGCGCGGGTGGAGAAGGCGAGCCGCGTCCTCGACCTCGGCGGCCTCCTCGACCGCAAGCCGCGCGCGCTCTCCGGCGGCCAGCGCCAG
>SYBY01000205.1 GCA_005788585.1 Actinomycetota bacterium
ACCCTAATTAACACAACATGTGGTCCTTAAGGGTTCACACTTCTTTTAGCTTAAATACTGTATCTACTCAATTTACTATTTTTTAAAATTGCAAAAATAAGGCCGCTCAAGCGGCCGGTCGCGGGCATCGCGATGGGCCTCATCAAGGAGGGCGACGACTACGTCGTGCTCACCGACATCGCCGGCGTCGAGGATCACCTCTGCGACATGGACTTCCAGGTCGCCGGTACGTCCGAGGGCATCACCGCCCTGCAGATGGACATCAAGATCACGGGTGTCACGTTCGACATCCTCCGCGATGCGCTCACGCAGGCCCTCGAGGCCCGCACGCACATCCTGGGTGAGATGGCCAAGGTCATCGACACCCCGCGCACCGAGCTCAAGCCGCACGCGCCGCGCATCATCCAGCTGAAGATCGACCCGTCGCAGATCGGCATGCTGATCGGCAAGGGCGGCGAGACGATCCGCGGCCTGCAGGAGGAGTTCGAGTCGCAGATCGACGTCAACGACGAGGGCAACGTGCTCGTCTACTCCTCCAACGGGGAGCTGGGCGACGCGCTGGCCGAGCGCATCACGACGATGATGAAGGAAGTCGAGGTCGGCGACGACTTCCCGAACGCGAAGGTCGTCAAGACGACGACGTTCGGCGCCTTCATCGAGCTCGCGAAGGGCACCGACGGCCTGCTGCACATCTCCAACGTGTCGCCGGGCAACCGCGTCGGCACCGTCGAAGAGGTGCTGAACAAGGGCGACGAGGTCCACGTCCGCGTGTTCGAGGTCGACCGCGAGCGTGGGCGCATCGGCCTGCGCCTCGCGACCGATCCGTCGGTCGCCGGCAAGACCGCCGAGGAGATCACCGCGGCGGCGGCAAGCGGCGGCAACGGCGGCGGCGGGCGTGACCGCGACCGCGGCGGCGACCGTGGCGGCCGTGGCGGCGGCGGCGACCGCGAGAGCCGCGGGTCGGGCCGGCCGCGCCACCGCGGTGGGCGGGACCCTGAGCGCTCCTAGCGTCACCACCCTGCCCTCGGGCGTCCGGGTCGTCACCGAGTCCATGGACTCGGTGCGATCCGTGGCGCTCGGGTTCTGGGTGGGCGTCGGTTCGGCCTCCGAGCAGCGCTCGGAGGCCGGGCTGTCGCATCTGCTCGAGCACATGCTGTTCCGCGGCACGCGCCGCTATGCGTCGCTCGAGATCGACCAGATGTTCGACGCCATGGGCGCCGAGCTGAACGCCGGCACGGGCAAGGAGTCGACGTCCGTGTACTCGCGGATCGTGGACAACCACCTGCCGCGCGCGTTCGACGTCATGCAGGAGATGGTCTTCACCCCGCGGCTGCTCGAGGAGGACCTCGCCAACGAGCGCGAGATCGTCTGCGAGGAGATCGCGATGTACGAGGACGATCCCCAGGACAAGATCTTCGACCTCCTCAGCGAGACCGTCTTCGGCGACCACCCGCTGGGCCGCCCGACGATCGGCCGCGAAGAGGTCATCTCCGCCGTCTCCGCCGACGGGCTGCGCACGTTCCACGACGCGCACTACGCGCCCGAGGACATCGTGATCGCGGCTGCCGGCTCGGTCGCGCACGACTCGCTCGTCCTCCTCGCCGAGGGGCTGAAGATCCCCACGCGCGAACGGACCCCCGCGACGGCGATGCCGGTCCTCGAGCCGGCAGCTCCGCGGAGCTCCTTCATCGTCAAGGAGACCGAGCAGTTCCACCTGTGCCTCGGGGGCCGTGCGATCCCGCGCCACGACGAGCGCCGGCATGCGCTCCGGGTGCTGGACAACATCCTCGGCGGCTCGTCTTCGTCGCGGCTGTTCCCGGAGGTGCGCGAGAAACGCGGCCTGGCCTACAGCGTGTACTCGTTCACGAGCGTGTTCGCGTCGACCGGTCAGGTGGGCCTCTACGTGGGCACGCGGCCGGACAACGTCGACGCGGCGCTCGGCGTGGTCGGCGAGGAGCTGCGGAAGTTCATCGAGGACCCGGCGACCCCGTCGGAGCTCGAGCGCTCCAAGGAGAACGTGAAGGGCCGCATGGTCCTCGCGCTCGAGTCGACCGCCGCGCGCATGAACCGCCTCGGCGGGTCGCTGCTCGCCGGTCTGCCGCTGCTCACGATGGACGAGGCGATCGCGAAGGTCGAAGCCGTCACGATGGACGACGTCCGCGCGCTCGCCGCCGAGTTCTATGCGCCCGAGCGCCTGAGTGCCGCCGGCATCGGTCCCGACGAGGACATCTTCCGTCGCGGGATCGAGCATGTCGCGCCCGGGCTGGCCGCGGAGGCGGCGTGATGCTGCGCGTCGCGGTGGCCGGCGCGGCCGGCCGGATGGGTCAGGCGGTCTGTGATGCGGTGACCGGCGCCCCGGACATGGAGCTCGTCGCGCAGGCCGACCCGGCGCTCGGCGTCGAGCTGGCCGAGGTCCTCGACGGTGTCGACGTCGTCGTCGAGTTCACTCGGCCCGACACGGCGCTGGACAACGTGCGTGCGTGCCTCGACGCGGGCGTGCACGTCGTGGTCGGCACGAGCGGGTGGGACGTCGACGCCGTCCGCGGCATCGCGTCCTCGGCCAACGTGCTCTTCTGCCCGAACTTCGCGATCGGCGCCGTCCTCATGATGCGGTTCGCCGCCGAGGCGTCGAAGCACATGGCCAAGGCCGAGATCATCGAGCTGCACCACGACAAGAAGCTCGACAAGCCGTCGGGCACCGCCGCGCGCACCGCCGAGCTCATGGAGGGCGACCCGCCGATCCACTCGGTGCGCCTGCCCGGGATCGTCGCCAACCAGGAGGTCATCCTGGGCGACGTGGGGCAGACCCTGACGATCCGCCACGACTCGATCGACCGCACGTCGTTCATGCCGGGTGTGCTCGTGGCGGTGCGCAAGGTGGGCGGGCTGACCGAGTCCCCGGTGATCGGGCTCGAGCACGTGCTCTTCGACGACTGACGAGGCTCTTGGGGCGGCGGCCCTTGACCCTCACGTAGCGTGAGGCCGCACCATGCCTCCTGTGGACGAGTACACGGTCGGAACGGTCGCCCGGATCTCGGGCGTGTCGGTGCGGACACTGCACCACTACGACGAGATCGGGCTCCTCCCGGCCAGCGGCCGGACGGAGAGCGGCTACCGCCTGTACGCGGACACGGACCTGGAGCGGCTGCGGCGCATCCTGTTCTACCGCGAGCTGGACTTCGGCCTCGACGAGATCGCCCAGATCCTCGAGGACCCGGAGGCCGGTGATGACGACCACCTGCGTCGTCAGCACCGGATGCTGCGCGAACGTCAGGTTCGCACCGCCGGCCTGCTCCATGCCCTGGAACAGGAAATGGAGGCACGACAGATGGGCATCAAGCTCACCCCCGAGGAGCAGTTCGAGATCTTCGGGACCGACAAGCTCGACGATCACCGGCAGGAGGCCGAGCAGCGGTGGGGCGACACCGACGCGTGGAAGCAGTCACAGCGCCGGACGGCCGCCTACGCCAAGGAGGACTGGGTGCAGATCAAGGCCGAGGCCGACGCGAACATCGCGGCGTTCGCGGCGGCGATCGAGGCCGGCGAGCCCGCGGGCGGTCCAGTCGCGCGGGCGCTCGCCGAGGACCACCGGCAGCACATCAGCCGTTGGTTCTACGACTGCGGGTACGACATGCACCGCAACCTCGCCGCGATGTACATCAGCGACGCGCGGTTTACGAAGACCTGGGACGACATCGCGCAAGGGCTCGCGCAGTACGTCCACGACGCGATCCAGGCGAACGCGGGAAGCGCGTAGCCACCCGCCCCGCGGTGAGCGGCAGATCCACGTTGCCCTGGCGACGTCGATCTGCCGTTCGGCGCGGGTCAGGCGGCCGCGATGCGCGACAGCGCCACCAGCGCGGTGTCGATCGCGTCGTCGTCGACGTCCAGGTGCGTCACCGCGCGCACGGTCGTCGCGTTCAGCGGCGCCATGAGCACGCCGTGCTCACGCAGCTCGGCGCAGAACGCCGGCGGGTCGGCGACATCGAAGCGCACGATGTTCGTCTCCACGATCGACGGATCGATCGTGATGCCCGGCAGCTGCGCCAGGCCCTCGGCGAGCGTCGTCGCACGGGCGTGGTCGTCGGCCAGCCGGTCGACGTGGCGATCGAGCGCGTGCAGCGCTCCCGCGGCGACGATGCCCGCCTGGCGCAGCGCGCCGCCGGTCATCTGCTTCAGGCGCCACGCCCGCCCGATGAAGTCCTTCGACCCGGCGAGGCACGCGCCCATCGGCGCGCCCAGGCCCTTGGAGAAGTCCAGCCACGCCGAGTCGAAGCCGCCGGCCCACCGGTCGGCCGGCACGCCGGTCGCCACGACGGCGTTCAGCAGCCGCGCTCCGTCGAGATGGGTGCGCAGGTCGTGCTCGCGCGCGGCGGCCAGCACGTCGTCGATCCGCTCGAGGGGCCAGATGCGCCCGCCCGGCTCGTTCGCCGTCTGCTCGACGTTGACGAGCCGCGAGAGCGGGGCATAGCGGTTGGCCGGATCGTGGACGGCCGCACGCACGTCGTCACCGGTGAAGGTCCCGTCGGCGCTGTCGATCGGGCAGACCATGCCGGCCGAGTACGCCGCGGGCTGGCCGCCCTCGTAGAGGATCGGGTGCGCCGTGCGGTGCAGGATGGCCTCACTGCCTGGCCGGTCGAGGTGCAGCCGGAACGCGATCGCATTGCACATCGTGCCCGAGGGCAGGAAGACCGCGGCCTCCTGACCGAGCAGCTCTGCCACCCGCTCGCACAGCGCGTTGACCTGCGGGTCCTCGAAGCGCTGTTCGTCGCCGACCTCGGCTGCGGCCATCGCCGCCCGCATCTGCGGGGTCGGGCGCGTGGCGGTGTCGGAGCGCAGGTCGACCATGGTCAGGCAAAGTAGAGGATCGCCGCCCCGTCGGTCCCCGTATGCCAGAGCCCGTCTCCATCGCCGTCACCGATCACGCCGCCGAGCGCTTCCGTCAGCGGGTGCCTGCACGCACCGGGGACCTCGACGCGAAGACCGAGATCACCAGCCGGGTCAGCCACGCGTGGCAGGCCGGCCGGGTCTCCACCGCGCCGCCGGACGGGGGTGACGCGTCTCGCGGTTCCCTGTACCTCGCCGACCTCATCGACCGCGACGTGCTGTTCGTCTGTCGCCACGACCGCCCGCGCGGGGAGCTGGTCGTCATCACGCTGTGGGAGCGCGCGCGGATCGGGTCGCCGCGTGTGGGGCGGGAGTTCACCGATGCGCTACGCGAACGCCGCGGTCGCGGTACGGTGGACTGACCGGAAGGAGGACATCATGTCTTGGTCCGAAAGCGTCCTCGTGGTCGCCAACCGGACGGCCGACACCGACGAGCTCTACGACGCGGTCCTCGCGCGCGCCGCCCGCAGCCCGATCCACGTCACCCTCCTGGTGCCAGGCGCCTGGGAGGTGGGGGACCCGCCGGGGTCCCAGCAGGCCAGCCGGCGCCGCCTGCGCTCGGCTACGGCGCGGCTACGCGACTCCGGTGTCGCGGTTCAGGGCGTCCTCGGCGACGGCGACCCGATCGCGGCTGTCCAGTCGGTGTGGGACCCCGACCGCTTCGACGAGGTCATCGTCTGCACTTTGCCGGCCACGGTGTCGAAGTGGTTGCGGATCGATCTGCCGCACCGGGTGGAGCGGCTCACGGGCGCACCCGTGACGCATGTGACCGCAGAGGCGTCCCACGCCTTCGATCACGCGTCCGTTTGACCCTTGCGCGCGTCCGCCGGGCTCGCTTGACTGCAACGGACCCCCGACGAGGAGGACGACGACACGCCATGGGCTTCATGGACAAGGCCAAGAAGATGGCCGAGCAGGCGCAGACCAAGATCGACGAGGCGCAGAAGCAGTTCAACGACATGCAGTCGGGCGGCACGGCCCCGCCCGCATCGCAGGGACCGGTGGTGCAGTACGACCAGCACGGCCGCCCGATCGGCGATCCGCCGGTCGCGCCCGGCACCGGTGAGCCGCCGGCTCCGGAGGGACCGACCGTCGGCGCGCCGATGCCGCAGGCCCCGCCTCCGCCCGCC